>URYX01000067.1 GCA_900552225.1 uncultured Oscillospiraceae bacterium
GTGTATAAGAGACAGCCAAAACCCTCTCCGAGCTTCTGGAGGAAAACGGCATTCCCGGCATTTCCGGCATCGACACCCGCAAGCTGACCCGCAGCATCCGCGACCTCGGCTCGCGCCGCGTGCTGATGACCTCCATCAGTACACCGACGGAGGAGGGCCTGTCCATCATCCGCCACACGCCGGTGCCCCACGACGCCGTACAGCGCGTCAGCTGCCGCAAGCGCTGGTACTCCCGCACCTCCAACCCCCGGTTTCACGTGGTGGCCATCGACTGCGGCATCAAGCTGAACATCGTGCGCAGCCTGAACCGCTGCGGCTGCAACGTCACCGTCGTCCCCTACGATACCTCGGCGGAGGAGATTGCCTTCATGAAGCCGGACGGGGTGTTTCTCTCCAACGGCCCCGGCGACCCCGAGGATGTCACCCCCGTCATCGAAACCGTCCGCAGGCTGCGCGGCCGCTACCCGCTGTTCGGTATCTGCCTCGGACATCAGATCATCGCTCTGGCCTACGGCGCAAAGACGTATAAGCTGAAATTCGGCCACCGCGGCGGAAATCATCCCGTCATGAATGAGCTCACCGGAAAAATCGAAATCACCTCACAAAACCACAGCTACGCCGTGGACGCCGCCAGCTGCGCCAAAACGCCGCTGAACGTCACCCATTTCAACCTGCTCGATCAGACGGTGGAGGGGCTGGAATGCCGGCGCGACCGCGTATTCAGCGTACAGTACCACCCCGAAAGTGCGCCGGGCCCGCAGGACAGTGCCTATCTGTTTGAGCAGTTTGTGCGTATGATGAAGGAGGCCAAAGACAATGCCTAAGAGAACAGACATCCGCAAGGTGCTGGTCATCGGCTCCGGCCCCATCGTAATCGGCCAGGCCGCCGAGTTCGACTACGCCGGCACACAGGCCTGCCTGGCCCTGAAGGAGGAGGGCTACGAGGTCATTCTCGCCAACTCCAATCCGGCCACCATCATGACCGATACCTCCGTGGCCGATAAGGTGTATATGGAGCCCCTGACGCTGGAATATCTGGCCCGCATCTGCCGTCTCGAACGACCGGACGCGATCGTCCCCGGCATCGGCGGACAGACCGGCCTGAACCTCGCCATGCAGCTTGCCAAAAAGGGAGTGCTGGAGGAGTGCGAAATCGAGCTGCTCGGCACCGACGCCGACAGCATCGAATGCGCCGAGGACCGGGAGCTGTTCAAGGAGCTGTGCGAGCGCATCGGAGAACCGGTGGTTCCCTCACAGATTACCTACAGCGTCGAGGAGGCGCTGAGCGCCGCCGAAGCCATCGGCTATCCCGTCATCCTGCGTCCCGCCTTCACCCTTGGCGGCACCGGCGGCGGCTTTGCCTATACGCCGGATGAGCTGCAGCGCATGATGAAAAACGCCCTGGCACTCTCCCCGGTGCATCAGGTGCTCGTGGAAAAAAGCATCAAGGGCTATAAGGAGATTGAATACGAGGTCATCCGGGACGCCAACGACACGGCCATCACGGTCTGCAACATGGAAAACCTCGACCCGGTCGGCATCCACACCGGCGACTCCATTGTGGTGGCCCCCAGCCAGACGCTCACCAACAAGGAATACCAAATGCTGCGCGACAGCGCGCTCAAAATCATCCGGGCCCTGAAGGTCAAGGGCGGCTGCAACGTGCAGTTTGCGCTCGACCCGCACTCCTTCCGCTATTACGTGATCGAGGTCAACCCCCGCGTCTCCCGCTCCTCCGCACTGGCCTCCAAGGCCACCGGGTATCCCATCGCGCGGGTATCCGCCAAAATCGCCGTCGGCATGAATCTGCATGAGATTCCGCTGGCCAATACCCCCGCCTGCTTCGAGCCGGCTCTCGACTATGTCGTCACGAAGATGCCGCGCTTCCCGTTTGATAAGTTCCCCGCGGCGCTGAACACCCTGTCCACACAGATGAAGGCCACCGGCGAGGTCATGAGCGTCGGCCGCACCTTTGAGGAGAGCCTGCTGAAATCCATCCGTTCACTGGAGGAAAACAAGAATCACCTGCATATGGAAAAGTTCGACTCGGAGCATATGTCGGTGGAGGAGCTGCTCAACTACATCCGCGAGGGCACCGACGACAGGCTGTACGCCATCTCCCAGCTGATGTGGATGGGAGTCGATCCCTCCCTGATCTGCGACATCACGCAGATCGACATGTTCTTCCTGGATAAAATCCAGAAGATCGTGAACTTTGAAAAGGAGCTCGAGGAGCATCCCGGCTCGGACGCCCTGCTGCGCGAGGCCAAGCGGCTCGGCTTTTCCGATTCATATGTGGCCGAGCTGTGGAACGATACGGAGGAGAACATCTACGCCATCCGGTGCCGGGAGCAGATTTTCCCCTCCTATAAGATGATCGACACCTGCGCCAGCGAATTCGACAGCTACGTCCCCTATTTCTACTCCACCTATTCCGAGGAAAACGAATCGGTCGTCTCCGACCGCAAAAAGGTAATCGTGCTCGGCTCCGGCCCCATCCGCATCGGACAGGGCGTGGAGTTCGACTATTCCACCGTGCATGCGGTGCGCACCATCCGGGAGATGGGCTACGAGGCCATCGTCATCAACAACAACCCCGAGACGGTATCCACCGACTACACCACCGCCGACAAGCTGTATTTTGAGCCACTGACCGTCGAGGACGTGATGAACATCGTCCACCTGGAGCAGCCGGAGGGCGTCATCGCCACCCTCGGCGGACAGACCGCCGTCAATCTGGCGGCCCCGCTGGCCGCCCGCGGCGTGCGGATCATCGGCACCGACTGCGAGGCCATCGAAAAGGCGGAAAACCGGGATGCCTTCGATGCCGTCATCAAATCTCTCGGCATCCCGAACCCGCAGGGCGAGGCGGTTACGGATATCGAAAGCGGTGCCGCCGCCGCGGCCCGCATCGGCTATCCCGTGCTGGTGCGCCCGAGCTTTGTGCTGGGCGGCCGGGCCATGGAGATCGTCGCCAACGAGACCATGCTCCGCAAATATCTCAAAACCGCCGTCGAGGTGGGCGAGGAGAAGCCGGTGCTGATCGATAAATATCTGATGGGCAAGGAGGTCGAGGTGGACGCCGTCTGCGACGGGACACAGGTATTCCTCCCCGGCATTATGGAGCTGGTGGAGCGTACCGGCGTCCACTCCGGCGACAGCACGAGCGTCTATCCCCCGTTTTCCATCTCGGAAAACGTCAAGCAGACCATTGCCGATTATACCGCGCGGCTCGGACTCGGCATCGGCATCGTCGGCCTGTTCAACATCCAGTTTATCGTGGATCACGACGAGCACGTCTATGTCATCGAGGTCAACCCCCGCGCCTCCCGCAGCGTACCGTTTCTGTCCAAGTCCACCGACCGCAACCTGGTGCGCATCGCCACGCAGGCAATGCTCGGGCGCAGCCTGGCCGACCAGGGCATCACCGAGCTCCGTCCGCCCGAGCGCAAGCGCTGGTATGTCAAGGCCCCCGCCTTCTCCTTTGAAAAGCTGACGGGCATGGATGCCTATCTGTCCCCCGAAATGAAATCCACCGGCGAAGCCATCGGCTATGACACCCGCCTCAACCGCGCACTCTATAAGGCGCTGCAGGCCTCCGGCGTCAAAATGAAGGATTACGGCACCGTCATCGTCACACTGGCGGACGAGGACAAGGAGGAGGCCCTGCCGCTTGTGCAGCGGTTCTACCGCCTCGGCTTCAACATCGAGGCCACCGCCGGCACCGCCGCCTTCCTGAAAAAGCACGGCATCCGCACCCGCGTGCGCGGCAAGCTGAGCGAGGGCAGCGAGGAAATTCTCGACTCTATCCGCGCCGGGTATGTCAGCTATATTCTCAACACCCGCGCCATCCTCTCCGGCGTCCACTACGAGGACGGCGTCGCCATCCGCCGCTGCGCCATTCAGAACGGCGTCACCATCTTTACCTCGCTCGATACGGTGCGCATTGTGCTGGATGTGCTGGAGGAAACCATTCCCGAAATTTCCACCATCAACGGCGAGCCGTAACCCGCCGCCTCCTGCCGGGCAGAACCGGAAAGCTCTGCCCGGTATTTCTTTCAATTTCTACCGGAGGTTGCTTGACGGGCGCGCCTGACTTTGGTATACTGGATATACTGGATAGGATCAGACAGAAAGATAGGAAGGGAGAGAGCAGTTTGAAGCTCTTGGTCATCGGCTCCGTCAATCGGGACACCGTATTTGAGGTGGAGCATATCGTGCATCCCGGCGAAACTCTGTCGGTGCTCGACCGCAAAAGCGCCCCCGGCGGCAAGGGTCTGAACCAGGCACTGTCCGCCTGCCGCGCCGGCGTGGAGACCTGGTTTGCCGGCTGCATCGGGCCGGACGGTGCCGATCTCCGGGGACTGCTCGAGCGGTCCGGTGTTCACACCGCTTATCTGCAGACCGTCGCAGAGGCCACCGGACAGGCCCTGATTCAGGTGGACCGCCGCGGGGAAAACTGCATTTTGGTCTGTGACGGTGCCAATGCCTCCGTCACCCTTCCCATGGCCTCCCGCGTGCTCGATCATTTCGGGGCGGGCGATCTTCTGCTGCTGCAAAACGAGATCCGCGATGTCCCGCAGATTCTGCAGGAGGCGCAGCGGCGCGGTTTGCGGGTGATTCTCAATCCCTCCCCGTTCTCCCCTGCGCTGCGCAGCGTGGATTTGCAGAGCCTGTACGGCATTATTCTGAACGAAACCGAGGCGGCGGCCTGGGCCGATTCCGACAACCCGGAGGATTTCCTGCGGCTGGCCGAGCGCTGTCCCGAGCTGCACCTCGTGCTGACGCTCGGAGCCCGCGGAGGACTCTACCGCCACCGCGGCCAAGCCCTCCGCTATCCCTCCTACCGTGTCCCGGTGGTGGATACGACCGGCGCGGGCGATACCTTTGCCGGCTATTTTCTCGCAGGCCTGTGCCGCGGCGAGGAGCCGGAGGCTCTGCTGCGCACCGCCTCTTTGGCCTCCGCTCTGGCCATTTCCCAAAAGGGTGCCGCTTCCTCCATTCCGGAGCGCGCCGCCGTTGAGGCGGCCCGCGGTACCATTCCCGAGAACGCTTAAACGAAACATCCGGATTCTTATCCGCTCGGACGGCCCCGGCGATATACGCCGGGGCCGTCCTTTGTTTTTTCGTTATTCCCAATGCACATGAGCGGCGGCCCGCCGGAGCACCTCTGCCTCGGCCCGCGGCAGGCCGTCGCACAGCTGCTGCAAAGCGGCACACAGCCTGCGGTCCTGCGGGTCCGTCAGCAGCGATTCCTCCGGATACTGCGTCATCAGCACCACCCAGGCATCCGCCGGCAGCCGGGGAAGCATCTGCTGCAGCTCCTCGCGGGACGGAGCCGTATCGTGCAACCACTCGATCAGATCCCCGTAAGCAGACACGCGCCCGAGCAGCTCCAGACGCCTGTCCGCCTCCGGCTCCCGGTGCCATGCCTCCAGCAGCGCCGTATACTCCCGATCGGACATCCGCTCGCCGGAGCGCAGCCGCAGCTCCGGCGGCTGTACCGCATCGCCGGCCGCCACGGCTCCCCACGCACCGAGGCTGTGCGCACGCTCCCACCCGCGCGCAAGCTCCGGCAGTGCCGCCGCTGCGTAGCGGTACATCGCGGGGGTCAACGCCAGCTCCCGCGCCAGAGTCTCCAGCGCCGCATCGAGCATCCGCCTCCGTGCGGCGGGTGTCGTCCCCTCCAGCCGCTTCTGCAAAGCCTCCGGCCGGCACTGCAGCCCGCGAATCGGGGCTTCCGTTACCGCACAGGCCAGCGCCGCATGCAGCACCGGCTCATACAGATTCAGCAGTAACCCCTCATACGCACCGTACAGCCCCTGCAGCAGCCGATGCACCGCGTCCGCCGCAAAGCAGCGGCAAAAGCGGTTTTCCTGCACCGCGCGCTCCAGATAGGTCTCGATAAATTCGATTCCGGTCAGATCCCGCACCGGAAAAAACAGCGGATAGTCCGCGGTAATATGGGTCAGATGCGCCGTCAGCTCCGGGCGGTAGACGCGAAAGAACCCGCAGATGCCGTCTCGCAGCGTGGCGCGGTAGAATACCGACGGCGTCACCAGCAGGTCGCGCACCAGCGCCCGGTGCAACAGCCGCGCGGCCCGCAGCTTGCGCCGTATACGCTGCTGTCCCTCCGCAAACACGGCGGCAGCCCCGCATCGCTCCAGCCGCACGAGTGCCTCCTCCGGAGAGGGCTCCGCCTTCAGCGCCACTCCCATCGTATACAGCACGGACTGCAGCAGCTCCTCCGCCGTCTCCGTCCGCAGGGAGCAGCGCTCGCCGCGTGTCCACCGCACCGCCTGCTGCTCCAGCAGGCACAGGACCTCTCCGCGCAGACGGGACACGGTCTCCGCCGTCAGGCGGCCGCATCGCAGTCCCTCCTCCCACAGCGAGGTCACATAGTGCCCGGCATCCGTCGCAATCTCCCGCATCCGCTGCCTATACTCGGAAAGCATCCGCGCTCCTCCTCTCCTCGGCCTGCGCACGGATCCGACGGCACAGCTCCGGCACGGCATCCCCCGCAAGCCGCTCCACCGACCCGCCGCACGGCCCGTCAAAGGCCTCCCGCAGCAGGCGAAGGGCCTCCCTGTCTCCGAGACGGTCCTCCGTTTCGTTCTGAAAAATATAGAACACCGGGAGAAGGGCGCACAGCGTCTCGCCGTATGTCCTTTGCGTCAGATAGGGCGAATCGTAAAAGGCCTCGATCAGCAGCGGCAGAATGCCCTCTCCGAATTCCAGTCTTCCCTCCCGGCTCAGGGCCTCGCTGCGCACCCGGCACAGGGCCCTGGCCTCGGACGCGGACAGCGACAGCCCGCACTCCTCCGTCCTCCGGTTGCATTCCAGCACGGCCTCGGACGCGTCCTCTCCGTCGTGCGTCAGAAACCCCGTCATGTGCGGCAGCATACCTTCTCCTCCTCCGCGTCCGGATGCGCCAGAATTGCGCGAATCAGCTGACGGAACCCGTAATCGAGCAGCTCCGACGCCGGAAGTCCCAACGCGTTCGTCAGATAATCTCCCTTGCTGTCCGCAAGTACCAGCAGCGCATCCAGCCCCGTCCACAAAAGCGGCACACTCAGGGCCGGAATCACATCCCGGCGCACACAGCCGCTCCTCTGTCCCTCCTTAATCCACCGGATCCACCGCTCCTGCAGCGCTTCTCCCCGCCGCAGAATCCGCTGCACCGTCGGAGACGGAGACGCCGCCAGCGCTCCGGAGTCTGCCATGCGAAGGCACTGCGCCGCAAACGGGAATTCCCGGTGAAACCGGACCGCCGCCTGACAGAAGCCCCGATACTGCGCCAAAAAGCCGTCCTGCTCCCCGGCCCCGGCCATCTCCTCCTCCAGGGCAATCAGCGCCTTCTCGACCACCCCGCGGCGCATCTCCTCCTTACTGTCGTAGTAGGCATACACCGTGCGCCGGCTGTAGCCGGAGGCATCGGCAATCTCGCTGATGGTCGTCTGCTCAAAGCCCTGCGCGGTAAACAGCACCTCGGCGGCACACAGAATCCGCTCCCTGTGAAAGGCCGCCACGCTCTCTTTCCGGTTTTCCCGCCCCATATTGCACCCTCATTCTATTTAGTATACTTGCTGTATACTATTTTCGACGAGCTTTGTCAAGCACTTTTTCGGGCCGCCCCGCCGCCGTCGCCGCACACCCGCAGCCTTCCGGATGACCCTTGAAAACACTTTGCAAAATGTGAAAATTATACCAAGCAGCCGCAGCCTCTCTGTGCTATACTGAGGTCATCGAATGCTTCAAGGAGGTGGAATTATGCTGTATGAAGCTCATGAAATTTCCGTTCCCTATGCGGCGGCCGGCATCCGCGGCACCGGCCACCCCGTCGTGTACGCCTATGTGCGGGACCGCTCCCGCGAAATGGCTGTGCCCCCACGTCCCGCCCTGCTGATCTGCCCGGGCGGTGCCTATAGCTTTACCTCAGACCGCGAGGCCGAGCCCATTGCTCTGGAATTTCTGCGCCGCGGCTTCCAATGCTTCGTGCTGCGCTATTCGACGGCGGAATCGACCGTATTTCCGGGCGCTTTGCTGGAAACGGCCGCCGCGGTCGTCTGGATTCGCGAGCATGCGGAGGAATGGAACATGGATCCCCACGCAGTCATGGTCTGCGGCTTTTCCGCAGGAGGACACCTGGCCGCCAGCCTCGGCGTCTTCTGGGATAAGGAATTTGTCAACGGGCCGCTCAGCACCTCCGGCGAGCAGATTCGTCCGGACGGGCTGATACTCGGCTATCCTGTCATCACCTCGGGCGAATTCCGGCATCAGGTTTCCTTTGAATGCCTGCTCGGTGAGCGCTACGAGGAGCCGGGGCTGCTGGAGCTGGTCTCGCTGGAGCATCAGGTCAGCGAACAGATGCCGCCCGCCTTTCTCTGGCACACCTGGGACGACGGCGGTGTCCCCGTGGAAAATTCCCTGCTGTTTGCGAACGCCCTGCGGACGCACGGCATCCCGTTCGAGATGCACATTCTGCCCTCCGGCTCGCACGGCATGTCCCTCGGCACCGCAGAGACCGGTATGATTTCGGAGGCCTGCAGTCCCTGGGTGGACTGGGCGGAGCGTTGGGTGCGTTCGCTGCCGAAGCGCTGACCGGCCCCCTTGGTAACCGGGCTCCCCTATACGGGCCCGGCCGCATACGGCAAAGCGGTCACAACAGCCGCCGCAGCCTCCGGCAAAGCCAAACCGGACGATACCCTTGAAAACGGACAGTGAAATGCAAAACATCGCCTCCTGTTGTAGAATAGAAGCTACAACAGGA
>URYX01000068.1 GCA_900552225.1 uncultured Oscillospiraceae bacterium
CCCTATCTATGGTGAAATGGAAATAAAGGAGGACAAAGAGAAATGGCAAAGGCAAAATTTGAAAGAAACAAACCCCATGTAAACATCGGTACCATCGGTCACGTTGACCATGGTAAGACCACCCTGACGGCTGCGATCACCAAGGTCCTGTCCCTCAAAGGCGGCGCGCAATATACCGATTACGCCAACATCGACAAGGCTCCCGAGGAGCGCGCACGTGGTATCACAATCAACACGGCTCACGTGGAATATGAGACGGAGACTCGTCACTATGCGCACGTGGACTGCCCGGGCCACGCCGACTATATCAAGAACATGATCACCGGTGCCGCTCAGATGGACGGCGCAATTCTGGTTATCGCTGCGACCGACGGCCCGATGGCTCAGACCAAGGAGCACCTGCTGCTGGCCCGTCAGGTGGGCGTTCCCTATATCGTCGTGTTCATGAACAAGGTCGATCAGATGGATGATCCGGAGCTGCTCGAGCTCGTCGAGATGGAAATCCGCGAGACCCTGAACGAGTATGACTTCCCGGGCGACGACACCCCGATCATCAAGGGCTCCGCTCTGGCGGCGATCGAGTGCACCTCGACCGATCCGGATGCTCCGGAGTATGCCCCGATCTGGGAGCTGATGCATGCTGTCGACACCTATATCCCGACGCCGAAGCGTACCACCGACCTGCCCTTCCTGATGCCGGTTGAGGACGTGTTCACCATCACCGGACGCGGCACCGTGGCGACCGGCCGTGTGGAGCGTGGCCAGCTCAAGATGTCCGACGAAGTTGAAATCGTCGGTCTGACCGAGGAGAAGAGAAAGACGGTTGTTACCGGTATCGAAATGTTCCGCAAGCTGCTTGACTACGCGGAGGCCGGCGACAACATCGGCGCTCTGCTCCGCGGCGTGCAGAGAAACGAGATCGAGCGCGGACAGGTTCTGTGCAAGCCCGGCTCCATTCATCCGCACACCAAGTTCCATGGCCAGGTGTACGTCCTGTCCAAGGAAGAAGGCGGCCGTCATACGCCGTTCTTCAACAACTACCGTCCGCAGTTCTACTTCCGTACCACCGACGTGACCGGTGTCATCTCCCTGCCGGAAGGCGTTGAGATGTGCATGCCCGGCGATAACGTCGAGATGGATGTCGAACTGATCACCCCGATTGCTATCGAGGAAGGCCTGCGTTTCGCTATCCGTGAAGGCGGCCGCACGGTCGGTTCCGGTGTTGTCACGAAGATCAACGCCTAAGTACTTTTCTCAAGTGACGTTTGCCCCGGTATTCCGCAAGGAATACCGGGGCTTTCGGCTTTTCGGAGCAGCTCTGACTCATCGAACGAGGCAGAGTGCGGACTGTGGGCGAAGTGTCCCGGCGGCCGGGGCGAAAACCGGCGAGAAGCGGAGAAAACGTCCGGAAACACGGGAGGAAATGCACGAAAATGCCGCAGAGAGACCGATGAAGCGATTGCCAAAGCGGAAAAAGTATGCTATACTATAACAACATGTTCGATGCTGTGGGCGGCTCAGGGGATACCGCTGCGTCGACAAGAGGAATGGCTATACGGGCTTTTCGATGTATTGCAGGAGGGACGTTGTATGAAACGGAAGCAATGGGGAATAGGGCTGTTGAGTGTTATTTTGTGTGCGGGGCTGTTGTCCGGCTGTGAGACGGGACCGGCGCAGTCCACTCCGTCGGAGGCGGAGCCGACCGGAACGGGACAGACGACACAGGCCTCGCGAACACAGGAGACGGTGTATCAGTACAACGTACTGACGGGACTCAACGATATTCCCGAGGGGGCCCCGACCCGCTTTGTGGGGGTTATGATCGGAAATAACGACGCCTCACGGCCGCAGTACGGGCTGGAGCAGGCGGATGTCTACATAGAGGGAGAGACCGAGGGCGGAATCACCCGCATTATGGCCGTGTTCGGTTCTACGGCGCGGATGCCGGACACGCTGGGGCCGGTGCGCAGCGCGCGGACGCCGTTTGTAAAGCTGGCACAGGCACTGGATTTGGTGTACTGTCATGCGGGCGGCAGTGTGACGGCGCTGGAGCTTTTGCGGGAGATCGACATCGCGGATATCAATGCAATGGCCTATGAGGGCTCGGTGTTCTGGCGCAACTCTGCACTGATTGAGTCCAAGGGCTACGAATACAGCATGATGATCGGCAGCAGCACCCTGCAGAAGAAGCTGGATGAGCTGGGATGGCGCAGTCAGTCGCAGCACGGGGCACCGTTTATCTTCGGGGAGCGGCGCGGAGCCTCCGGCGGAAGCGGGATTCAGGCGGATATCACCAGCTGGCAGACGGTGAGCTTTGACTACGATGCGTCGGCCGGAGCCTATGTCAAGTACAACGGTTCCTTTGATGACCGCGAGCTGCACACCACGCAGAGCGGCACGGCCATTACCGTCAGCAATGTGATCGTGATCTATGCCCCCAAGTGGATGGAAAATGAGCTGACCTGCAATTTTGACCTGTCGGAGGGACGCGGCATCGTGCTCAGCGGCGGTACCAGCCGCTATTTGAGGTACGCCTGCTCCTCGGAGGGTATGTCCATGACGGAGGAGGACGGGACGCCGCTGGAGCTGGCACGGGGAAAAAGCTACATCTGCATTATCGATTCCGACCGGATGGGCAGCACGGTGCTGCGCTGACAAACTCCGCAGAGGGCTGCGGCTCCGGGAAATGTGTCATAGATAGGGAAAAACAGCGTAAGAGGGACTCGCCGTTGGGCGGGTCCCTCTTACGCTGTCTCTGTATTGCCGAAAACCGAAAGGAGAGGTCTGCACTGTCATTCGCCGCACGGCTGCGTCATTTCGCGCAGTACGCGGGGCGGCAGTGTGTCGGGGTAGCCGTCGTGGAGACAGGTTTCCGTGTACTGTCCGCCGCGCACCTCCAGACGGATCGAGCGGTAGAGGCCGCGCTCGTAGCCGTAGGTGCTGTCGTCGTCGCAGATCAGCAGAGTGCTTCCGTCCGCCGTTCCGTAATGCCGCACCTCGAGAATTCCGTCCTGCTCCAGTACCACCAGGCCGCCGTCGCGGACGAACAGGGGAATACGGTCCAGCAGGGCCTCCACCGTGAGACAGGTATGGCCGCCGACGCAGTGGCCGTCATAAAAATCGTACCACTTTCCCTCGGGCAGGATCACCGGCCGGGAGCTGCGGTCGGGGAACATTGGGGCGGCCATCAGGCAGTCTCCGATCAGGAACTGGTCGTCCACCGCCCGGAGATTCCGTACCGGGTAAAACACGCCCTCCTCCGCCTCATCTCCCAGGAGACTCCCGGCATCGTGCAGGGCGTAGTCCTGATGGAGCGAGCGCATCGGCGGAATCCCCTCGGTGCGGTAGCGGTAAAAAGCGGTGTACAGGGTGGGAATCAGCGCCTGCCGCAGCCGAAGTGCCTTGCGGACGCAGTCGGTCACCTCCGGGAACGACCAGGGCTTCAGCGAGGAATACCAGGCATTCAGCATAGCCAGCGGAGAAACCGCCACCAGCTGGAAGCGGCGCACCCATTCCTCGGCGGAGTCGGCCTCCCGCACCTCGGGTACCCAGAGCTGGCCGAGGAAGGAGGCGTTGGTCAGCGCCCGCAGAAATTCGCGGAAACGGTAGCAGTCGCTGTAGAGAACATACGGGTAGGCAGAGGCGCCGGAATTGGAGGCGCGGATCAGGCCGTAGGTGCGGCGGTCGGCCTCGCGGAACAGCTCATCCGTCATACGCTGCAGCAGCAGTGCGTAGAGCTGGCGCATGGTTTTTCCGTCGAGACCGGAGGGGAAGGTCGCGTGATCCGGCCAGAGATAGAAGTCAAAGCCGTCGCATTCGTCCAATTTGTAGCCGGAGGCCCCCGCGTCCACATGAGCCTGACGGAACCACCGCTTGAAGATATCCTGCACCTCCGGCAGGGAGAGATCGGGGGCCAGGCCGCACCAGACCTCATGGGAGCCGCTGAGCTCCTGCAGCGGCGGGTAAAGCGGCGACTCCCTGGCCACATAGGCGTGCGTCCAGAGGTTGACACGGATGTCTCTTTCGAGGAGCGTCTGCAGGAAAGCGGCGGGATCGGGGAAGCGTTCATCGTCCCAGACATAGGTGCACGGATAGGCGGCCGTCTGCCAGCCCGGCTCCAGGCCGATGACAGACAGCGGCATGCCGTGGGCGGCAAATTCGCCCGCCTCCTGCAGCACCTGGTCGGCGGTAAACAGCGTGTGGGTGCGGTGCCAGAAGCCGAGTCCCCACCGCGGCGGCAGGCAGCCTCCGCCGCACAGCAGATTATAGCGCTGCACGGCGGTCAGCGGGCGGGTGCCGGTGAACAGGTACAGGTCGGCACTGTCTCCGACAAAGGAGAGCTCCACATAGCCGCTGTTGGGCACGGCAGACCATGCACTGTCGGTGTTGCGGTTGCGGGCGGGCGCTTTGATGCGGTCGTCGGTACGCTGTGCGGTTGCGGCGTAGGCGGCAACCTCGTCGGCACAGTCGAGAAATATGCCGTAGCCCCGTTCCGCGACATACATCGGGCAGGGGGCGTGGGCGCGGCCGTTGTCGAGGCCCGTGTAGTGGTCGGTGCGCAGATGGTAGACCCGGCCGCGCTGGTTGGCGGACTGAAACTGCAGACCGAAGCCGAACAGCATCTCCTCGCTGTCGCAGGGAATGCGGATGACGGTGCGGTCGCCGGCGGTATACACCTGAACAGAGTCAAGCGGAAACGGCACGGGGTCGTCCGGAAGCGACGCCAGCGCCTCCCACAGCGGCTCCCGGGCATAGTCGAGCAGACGCGGCCCCTTCCCCGGGAAACGGCAGCGATAGACGCCGTTTGTCAGGCGGCAGAATGATACGGACATGGCAGCAACCTCCTTTGTAAGCAGGACACACATGAGCCCGAAAGGGCAGGCTTTGCTGCTATCGTAGCACGGCGGAGGCCAAATAGCGATAGGAGAGTGTTCCCTAAATATTGCGTTTTGTCGGGTATTATGTTATACTACCGGGTGAAAAGCCAAAAAACAGATGACAGAGGGGATGCGGGATGGACAAGAGGAAGGAGGAGCCGAATATACAGCTTCCGTCGGAGCATGAATTTTTTCCGCTGCGGCCGCCGGAGCTGCGGCGGCTGTATGTGGCGCAGCTCGGATGGCATCAGTGTCCGCGGGGCTGGCGCTGCGGCCCGGCCTCGCGGGATTACTATCTGTTTCACTGTGTGCTGTCCGGGAGCGGGGAGCTGACCCGTCCGGGGTTTCGCCGCCGTGTGACGGCGGGAGAGAGCTTTTTGCTGCGGCCGGGCGATCCGACGGTATACTGTGCCGACGAGCACGACCCGTGGAGCTACTGCTATTTCGGTCTGAACGGGACGGCGGTGGAGGAGTACCTGTGCCATACGGTGTGGAGCTCCGGGACGCAGGTGGTCACCGCGGACGGAGCGGGACTGCTGCGGGCGGTGGAGGAGCTGCGCCGTCGGCTGTACGGCGCGGAGCACCGGGGCTTTCTCAGCGAGGAGGGAGCGCTGCGCCTGCTGTCCTTTTATGTGCGTCCGGAGGAGGACGGCGAGGGCTACCGCACGGCTTACCGGGCGGAAAACCGCTATGTGCACTGGGTGAGGGACTATGTGGCGGCGCACTATGCCGAGTCGCTGACCGCCTCCGGGCTGGCCGGACAGCTGCATCTGAACCGCTCGTATCTGTCGGAGCTGTTCAGCCGCACGGTCGGCGTCCCCCTGAAGCGCTATCTTCAGCTGACGCGGCTGGAGCAGGCGCAGAGGCTGCTGCTTGAAACCCGACTGCCGCTGACGGAGGTGGCGCGTCGGGTGGGGTTTGAGAGCTATTCCTGCTTTTTCCGTGCCTTTCGCGACCGGCTGCAGGTGTCGCCGGCGCAGTATCGGGCGGGGCGGACGGCGGCTGCGCACGGCGCGGCGGAGCCGGTGCCCGGGGCGGGAAAAATGCCGGGTACGGAGAGCCGTCCGGAGGAAAAGCCCGGCGTTGAATAGACAAAATCTTACCGATAAAAACGGTTTTTAGAGAAATAGCACAAGAAAGCAAGTTAAAGAGCAAAAATCGAAAGAAATGGTAAATACATTCCGGGTGCACTGTGGTATAGTCAAAACAACGGGAGAAGTTTCTCCCGAGGAGGGCACGGCACCGGACCGAGGGAAAGGAGCTGTGCAGACGGCAGTCATAGGAAGGGAGTACAGACAATGAAACAGGCATTCAGGAAAAGCTCCAAGGCGGTATTGGTCGGCGGACTGATGCTGGCTTTGCTGCTGATGACAATTCCCCTGTGGGTGATGTCCGCAGATACCGACAATACCAAGGTGATTGCGGATTTTGAGGGCGATACCACAGTGAAGGTCACTTACCCGGAGAATGCGGCCGACAAGGCGCAGATTTCCGGGGATACGGCCTACGACGGCAGCAAGAGCCTGAAGATTGAGCTCGGACTTGAAAACCAGTGGACGACGGATACCTATCAGATCGGCGGAGACACCCTGTTTGCGGAGGGGATGACCCAAAAATACCTCTCCTTCTGGATGGATTCGCGTCTCGAGAAGGCGACGCATATCGCGTTTCAGCTGATGGACACCGACTGGAAGGGCGATGTGATCTACCTCGTGGAGATTCAGCCGGGTGTGCATCTGTACAATGTGGACATTTCCGATTACGGGTTTAAGGGAACCCGCGGCATCATGCTGCTCAACTGGGGCGATTACAGCAACAAATCCTCGCTGTTCAGCCCGACGACGGGCTGGGAGTTTGAGCGTACAGACAATAATCTCGGTGTCGGCTACATCGATTCGATTGTGCTGACGGATACGCCGCGTACCCTGCCGGAGACTCCGACCACGACGACCACTACGACTACCACCACTACGACGACTACGACGGGCTCGACCACGACCACCGCCGAGGCCCCGGCCACAACCACCACGACCTCGCCGCAGCCGAGCGGGCCGAAGGACTGCTGGATGACAGACTTTGAAGGCGACGACTTCACGGTGATGGTCAAATGGCCGACGGTTGCGGGCTCGGCCGACAAGGCGCAGATTTCGGGGGATGCGGCCTACGACGGCAGCAAGAGCCTGCGGCTGGATATCGGACTTGTCAATGAGTGGACCGTCGAAACCTATCAGATTGACAAGAGAGTCCCCTTTGCGGAGGGCATGGAGAAGAAATATCTCTCCTTCTGGGTGGATTCCCGCCTTCAGAAGTCCACGCATATTGCGATTCAGCTGATGGATATCGAATATGGCGGTGACCTCTTCTATCTTGTGGAGATTCAGCCGGGGGCACACCTCTACAACCTCGATATTTCCGATTGCCCCTACAAGGGAATCCGCGGTATCATTATTAATAACTGGGGCGATTACAGCAAAATTGCCTCGTCGTTCAGCCCGACGACGGGCTGGGAGTTTGAGCGTGCGGACAACAATACCGGTGTCGGCTACTTCGATTCGATTCTGGTGACCGATACGCCGCGCACCCTGCCGGATGAACCCGCCACGACGACCACGACCGGCTCGGGAGAAACCACCACGACAACGGCTCCGATCGGCGGCAAGGTTCACGTGTTCTCCGATTTTGACACGACCAGTATTTTGCCGAAGACCAGCCAGTATATGGTGCAGGGCAAGGATTTCGACATCGTCGGCAGCCCGAGCTATGAGGGCAACAGCCTCAAGATGGTGTATGAGCTCTACGATGCCTCGAGCCGCAAGCAGTTTGTGCTGGAGGGCTCCTCGTTCTATCAGATTGCGGAGAGCGACCGCTACCTCTCCTTCTGGATGCATTCCGAGCAGGATTACACCCTGCGTGTCTGCCTGCTCGACCCCGATTGGGCCGAGGATTGGTACACGACGGTGCAGATTCAAAAGGGAACACATTTCTACAATGTGGACTTCCGCAAGCTCGGCTATGACAAGAGCAGCACGCGCGGCGTGATGTTCATGCTGGATGCGGAGGATTATCTGGACGAAAACGAGGACCTGGTCGGTAATCTGAACGGGATCAGCTATGCGGATTCGGTCGTGTTCTGCTCCGAGGAGCGTGCCCTGGCGGACAATGATGAGCCGGTGGTACCGGCCGGCGCGGCCGGTGTTGCCATTCCGCTGGTCATTGTGGCGGCGGCGGGTGCGTCCGTGCTGGTGCTCGGAAGGAAGAATCGGCGCGGCTGAGAGAAGCCTCCCGCTGTGACCGTGTGACAACAGAAAGAGGCCGGGGAACCGGCGGGCTCCGCCGGAGCCTGTCGGTTCCCCGTTTTTTTGCTTCCGATATTCACAGAGCTTTTCCGAAAAACAAGGAAGTTTTTACCATAAACATATAAAATAGCATGAAATGGTATAGATACAGAAAGATAAGATAAATACGGCGGCAGGAAAGTATGCTATACTTTAGACAAAACCATCAGGGTACCGGCATTCCTGAAACGGAATAGATTTCCGCTCGGCTTGTCTAAAGCAGAGGAGTGTACGGTTCGAAAAGCGCGGTACCGTATCCGGCTCGGCCAGCGGCCCGCAAGGGGCCGGGAGAACCGGGGGAGAGCAGCGGCCGCAGCCGGAAAACGAGGAGACACAGCAGCATGACAACAAAGCGCAGAGAAATTTCAGACAAAAAACCGTTATTTAATTTTAAGCTGCACAACAACAGCTACGAGGTGATTCCCGCAGAGCTGCGGCCGTATGCCTCTCTGGCGGTGGATGCGGCCCACAAGGGGTACCGGGAGAAGCTGGAGGAGTGCCGGGCGGCCGGGATCGAGGTCGTGCTCCAGACGGAATATTGGAAC
>URYX01000069.1 GCA_900552225.1 uncultured Oscillospiraceae bacterium
GCAGCACTCCCTTCCCGGCGGTATGCTTTTCCTGCACTCCGGACCTCCGGTGGCAGATAACAACACCTGAAAACAGTATACCTTTTTTTATCCGAAAAGTCAAGATTCCGAGGGCCTTTCCCCCTCGGTTTTGGTGCCTTTCTCCCTGATTTTCCGCTGCAGGCGATAAAAAAGCGTCAGGCTGCCGACAACAGATCGGCACACCTGACGCTTTCTCCTCAATCCTCCTGCCGCAAAAAGTCGTCGAGCGACTCCAGAGCCCGCCGGCTGAGTGCCGCATAGCGCTCGCGCTTGTCCCGAATCGGCTGCTCCGGCGGCGGCAGAATGCCGAAATTCGCCCCCATCGGCTGAAAATCCGCGGTGGCGGCTCCGGAGATATAACCCGCCAGAGCCCCCATCATCGTATCCCGCGGCCATACCCGGGGCTCCTTCCCCTGCACCGTCCGCACGGCGTTCTGCCCTGCCATCATTCCGGAGGCGGCCGATTCCATATAGCCCTCGACCCCGGTCATCTGCCCCGCGAAGAAAAGATTCGGGCGGGTGCGCAGCCGGTATCCGGCCGTCAGCAGACGCGGCGCATCCAAAAAGGTGTTGCGGTGCATCACTCCGTAGCGCATAAATTCCGCCGCATGCAGCGCCGGAATCATACCGAACACCCGCTTTTGCTCTCCGAATTTGAGATTGGTCTGAAACCCTACCAGATTATACAGCGTCTTGTCCGCGTTTTCCGCGCGTAGCTGCAGCACCGCCCACGGACGGTGACCGGTGCGCGGATCGCGCAGGCCGACCGGCTTCATCGGGCCGAAGCGGATGGAATCCGCCCCTCGCTTGGCCAGCACCTCAATCGGCATGCACCCCTCATACACGGTTTTTTCACCATGATCAAAGGCGTGGAGCGGAGCCGTTTCCGCCGCCACCAGTGCCGCATGAAAGGCCTCATATTCCTCACGGTTCATGGGACAGTTGAGATAGTCCCCCTCACCGCTCTCCTCGCGGTCATAGCGCGAGGCGCAGAAGGCATACGCCATATCCACGCTGTCCGCCGCCACAATCGGAGCGGCGGCGTCGAAAAAGTGCAGTCCCTCACCGCACAGGGCGGCAATCTGCTCCGCCATGGCTCCGTCCGTCAGCGGACCGGTGGCCACCACCGTCACCCCCTGTTCCGGAAGGAACGTCACCTCCTCTGACACCACGGTAATGAATGGATGGGAGCGGATTCTTTCCGTCACCAGCGCCGCAAACCACTCGCGGTCCACCGCCAGGGCTCCTCCGGCAGGAACGGCACACTCGGCCGCCGCCGCCAGACATACGGAGCCTTGCCGCCGCATTTCCTCCTTCAAAAGCCCGGCGGCACTGTCCACGCGCTGCGCCTTCAGCGAATTGGAGCACACCAGCTCACACAGCAGATCGCTGGAATGGGCCGGCGTGCGGCGCAGCGGCTTCATCTCGTAAAGACGCACCGCAACACCGCGCTGCGCAATGGCCCAGGCGGCCTCACAGCCGGCCAGGCCGCCGCCGATTACGGTAATTTCCATGGATTTCTCCTGCGAACCGCAGCGGTTCGCGCCGTTACAGGCCCTTTTCCTCTAAATATTCCTCCAGGCAAAGTCCGCGCGCCATAATCTCGGTGGCCGCCTCCACCCCGACATAGCGGTAATGCCACGGCTCGTAAATGACACCGGTGATATCCTCCTTATCCTTCGGGAAACGCAGGATAAAGCCGTACTCCGCACAGTGAGCGGTCAGCCACTCGTAGGCGTAGGTATCCTTGAAGCCCTCCTCCAGATCGGGGAACTCGCTGCATTCAAAATCCAGCGCCAGACCTGTGTTATGCTCGCTCTGGCCGGGACGCTTGACGATGGTCGCGGCCACGCGCTCGGCCTCCTCCTGGCCGTAGCCCTGGTACAGCAGCTCGTTGACCTGCGCCCAGTACAGCTTATACTGCCCGTTATAGGAGCGGAACAGCGACTGTCCCCACAGGCTGCAGCCGGCTGCATTGGCATCGTCAATCATACGGTACAGATACGGAAGCGCACGCGAATCGAACTCCCAGTAGGTGTTGTAGGCAAAGGTCTCGAGAGGAATACTCTCCACATATTCCTGCTCCATTTCGTTCCAGTCGTTGACGAGCCGCAGATTCCAGGCCGCGCCCGCCGGCTGGACATAATGCCCCTCCGTCCTGCGGGTGGTAGTTGTGGCCGCGGGCTGCGTATCCGACTCCGTCGGGTTCGTTGTCTCCCCCGGCTCTGTCTCCGTTGTCGAAGACGCTGCCGATGACGCGGTGGTTACGGTCGGTATCACAGAGGAATCGGAGACGCTTGCATCGGGCTCCGGCTTCTTCCTGTTCGCCAGACAAATCCACAGAATAATTGCCGCCAGCAGGATCAGCAAACCGAGCGCCGTATACAGATTCTGCTTTCTGCGGCGGCGATGCGACGCGGCACGGCTTTTTTTGCGTTGATTCTCCGTTTTGACATAGGCCATGGAACACTCTCTCCTTTGTGCTTGTCCGAGCAGTCGGTTTCTTACGGGTTTTTTTCGCCCTTTTCACGTACAATCATGCGCACGGGAGTTCCCTCCAGCCCGAAGGTCTCCCGGATGCGGTTCTCAATATAGCGCTGATAGGAATAATGAAACAAATCGGCGCGGTTGACAAAGCAGACAAATGTGGGGGGCTTGGTGGAGGCCTGCGTCATATAATAGATTTTCAGCCGCCGCCCCTTGTCCGTCGGCGGCTGCACGCGGGCAGTCGCCTCCGCCAGCACGTCATTGAGCATTCCGGTGGACACCCGCATATGGTTCTGCTCATACACATACAGAATCAGCTCAAACAGGCGGTCAATCCGCTGCCCGGTTTTGGCGGAGATGAAGATAAACGGAGCATAGGCCATAAAGCTGAAATCCTGCTCGAGCTTTTTGCGCATCCGATCCATGGTGTGGGTATCCTTTTCCACGGCATCCCACTTATTGACGGCGATGATGCAGGCCTTGCCCTGCTCGTGTGCGAGGCCCGCCACCTTGCTGTCCTGCTCGGTGAAGCCCTCGGTTCCGTCAATCATAATGATGCACACATCGGCGCGCTCGATTGCCATGCGCGCCCGCAGAATACTGTACCTTTCGATGTCCGTATCCACGCGGCTCTGGCGGCGCAGTCCGGCCGTATCCACAAAGATAAAATCCCCGTGCGCATTGTGAATCGGAGTATCGGTGGCGTCGCGCGTCGTTCCGGCCACATCCGAAACGATGGCGCGCTCCTCGCCGCAGACGCAGTTGACCAGCGAGGATTTGCCGGCATTCGGCTTACCGATGACCGCCACGCGGATCGGGGCATTCTCCTCCTCGTCCTCCGTCTCGGGCGGCAGAAACCGCAGCACGGCATCCAGCAGATCCCCCGTTCCGTGTCCGTGCACCGAGGACACCGCGATGGGATCCCCGAGCCCCAGATTATAAAATTCGTAAAATTCCGGCGGCAGCTCCCCGAGCGTATCGCACTTGTTGACGCACAGAACGACCGGCTTTCCGCTGCGCTGCAGCATGGCGGCCACGTCTGCATCGTTCGCGGTCACACCGGAGCGCAGATCGGTCACCAGCACGATGACATCCGCCTGCTCGATGGCCAGCTGAGCCTGGCGGCGCATCTGCGTCAGAATGCGGTCGTCGCTGCGCGGCTCGATGCCGCCCGTATCCACCAGCAAAAACGAGCGGCCCGACCACTCGCAGTCCGCAAAGATACGGTCGCGCGTCACGCCCGGCGTATCCTTGACGATCGACAGGCGCTGTCCGATCAGCTTATTGAACAGGGTGGACTTCCCCACGTTCGGGCGTCCGACCACGGCCACCACGGATTTTGCCATTTTCGATTCCTCCTATTGTCAACGGGCGGCCGAAGCCGTCCGCAAATTTCCGTTTCATCGGGCAGCTCGGCAGCCATACCGCCTTCCTCTAAATAACCTCGCCGCCCACGCTCAGAGGCACAACGCCTCCCAGAGGTCGGCTCCCTCCTCGCCCACCACATGCAGTGCGGTATCGAGTGCCGCCTCTACCTCCGCCGGCGTCACATCGTCCAAAAAGCGATCTCCCTCCCGGCGCAGCATACAGGCCGGAATCAGCAGATGCTTCCGGCAGCGGCCGCGCAGCTGCGCAATCATATCCTGCCCCGTTACAAGGCCCGCCACCGTAATTTTCTCTCCGAAGAAGTCGTTGCGGATGGCCGCCACCTCGCAGTCCACCTGGGGGAAACGCGCCTTGGCCGCTTCCACCAGCTCCTGCAGAATCGGGGCCGCCAGCGTACCGGTTGCCAGCGTCAGCGGCGTTCCCGCCGGCACGTCCTCCGTCTCCTCCAGCGCCTCCCGGAACTGCTGCCGCAGCAGAGAAACCATGCCCACGCCGTTTTCAAGCTGGGCAAATTCTCCGTATTGCTCGGGTGCAGGAATCTCCCGCCCCGCCAGAAGATAAAATTCGTCCGACGGATAGAACAAGCGCATCCCGTAGGCCTCCTGCATCATACCGGCGCAGGCCTCCATCCGGTCAATGACGTCGGCCGCCTCCTCCTTCGTGAAGGAACGGAGCGGCGTCAGCCCCTCGCGGTATTTTGTCAGTCCCACCGGCACCGCCGCCACACTCTGCAGCGCCGGTACATAATAGGAGAGATCCGTCATGGTACGCGTCAGCTCCTCCCCGTCGTTATACCCGGGACAAAGCACCAGCTGCGCGTTGATCGTAAGCCCCGCATCCGCAAACCGGCGCAGCACGGCGAGACTCTCTCCCGCAAACCGGTTCTTCATCATGCGGCAGCGCAGCTCCGGGTTGGTGGTATGCACGGAGACATTGATCGGGCTGATATGCATATCGATGATCCGCTGAATCTCGTGCTCGGACAGATTGGTCAGCGTAATATAATTGCCGAACAGAAAGGAAAGGCGGCTGTCGTCGTCCTTGACATACAGCGAGGGCCGCATGCCGGGCGGCATCTGATCGATGAAGCAGAAGATGCAGCCGTTGCGGCAGGTATGCTCCCGGTCCATGAGGTAGGTCTCGAATTCCAGTCCGGGCTCCTCGTATTCTTCCTTGCGCAGCGTCACCTTCCGGCGCCGCCCGGAGGCGGTCAGCAGCTCTAACTTCAGGCGGGTATCCGGCAGAAAGAAGCGATAATCCAGTACATCCTCGATCTCCCGTCCGTTGATCCGCACCAGCCGGTCCCCCGCCGCAATGCGCTTGCGCGCCGCCGGGCTCCCCTCGGTCACTCCGTCAATGCGTACCACAGACACCGCCTCCTATCACAAAAAAATAAGGGGAGGCAAGCCTCCCCCTTACAGGACAGCACTGCCCTGTCGTATGGTTCATTACGCCTCTTTCTGCACGACCTGTCTGCCGTTGTAATAACCGCAGTGGGGGCAAAGACGATGCGTGCGCTTATACTCGCCGCAATGCGGGCATTTCATCAGCGCCGGAGCATCAATCTTCCATACGTTATTGCGACGCTTATCGCGACGCGCTTTAGAATGCTTTCTCTTCGGTACCGCCATGTCAGCACCTCCTTATCCAATTCACTGATTCATCCACTGTTTGAGCACTTCCAGACGCGGGTCCGCTGCCTTTGAAGAACAGCCGCAGGTTCCCCGGTTCAGGTCTTGTCCGCAGTGCGGACAAAGTCCGCGGCAATCCTCCCGGCACAGACTCTTGGACGGAAGCTCCAGCCACAGATCATCCTCAACGAGCTCGTCGAGATTCAGCTGAAAGTTTTCCAGTACGATGAACGCATCGTTATCCGAATCCTCTGCCGAGGTTACCAAAATGTGCTCCGCCCGAAAACAGCCGTCCCGCACAATCGGCGCAAGACAGCGGTCACAGGGCGCTTCGAACCGGTACCGCACCTCCGCCTTCAGCATAACCACGCCTCCGGCCGAAACCGCCTCTCCCTCGACCTCCACCGGGCGGCGCAGCGGACAGTTTCCCTGAAACTCCCACTCCGACAGATCCAGTGTGTCGCGGATCGGCATACGATCCTGTTCCCCCGTAAAAAGGGCCTGCACATTCCACTTCATAGTGTACCTCAAACACGGTTTTTATTATATACTATCCGTTTCCCGTTTGTCAACCCTTTTTTGCGGGAGGATACGGGTTATCCCGCAAGATTTGTGCTTTTTTTACCGAAACCGGCCTTATTCCCCGGCTTCCTCCCCGGTCACAGCCCGCGAAATGATGAACGGGGTCAGCTCGTCATCCTGCCCGGCCGGGTTGTCACGGATCAGCTCGCACAAAAACTCCCGACGCTCCTGAAGATCGGGAGAGCATCCGAGGATCTCCACGTTGAGGTCGTTGGCATCGACCAGCGCACAGGAAATCCCGAGCCGATCCCGCAGCACGGCGCACACGCCGTCCGGGTCCTTCGGCAGCAGCACCGCCATCGTGTGGTACACCTCAAACGAGGAATGACTGTAAAACCCGTCGATGCCGGCTACATCCTGCCCCGCGATTTTATAAAACACACCGCGCCGCCCGAACAGTCGCGCCACGCCGCCGCAGATTGCCGCCCACAGAATGCGCGGCAGCCCCTTCATGTTGATGGCGAGCTGGAGCTTGTACGGCTCATCCATCCCGACACCGTGGTTGTTGCTCGTGGCAAATTTCGAGAGAAATTTGGCCCAAAAGCCCAGCTTGACGTCGGCCATCTGCACCGTATTGTCCTGGCACATCGAAATCACCTTTTCGCTGATGGTGACGATGTCGCCCTCGCGGTACAGCGGAGAAACATACCGTCGGAAAAGCTCGAGATAGTCCTCCCCGCGTTCAATAAAGTGCGTGCGTACCGCCATGCGCTGGTACCGCACACCGTCCACCTCACGGATCCCGCGCAGAAAATAGGTCACCTCTCCGCAGGTTCTCTCGGTATCCGGACGGTTCCGGTTCTGTGTTGCTTCCTCTGCCATACCTTCACATCCTGTTCAGGGAGTCATCCGAGCCCGTATTCTGAGGGCACGATATGCTCCGGATAGCTCTGTCAATCCCATGCAGCGCATCGGTGCTGTACGGAAACCGGACGCCGCCCGAAAAGGACGGCGTCCCGCTTAATTCCGTGTCTCTGTTACTGCGCAATATACTTCCGAATGGATTCCGGCACCTCGCTCGGATCGGCCGAAACGGAGAGCACCAGGCGCGTATTGGCCTTCTCGCTGAGCGCTGCTACCTTCTCGATGAAGCCCTCCAGCCCCTCCAGTCCGCCGCCGATCTTCAGCGTGGAATCCACAAAAATATCCGTGATATCGTAATTACCGGCACACATACCGGCGACAAAGCCATAGAAGCTGTCAAAGTCGCTGACTCCGTATTCATCCGCCACCGCAAGGCGTGTTTTGTGACTCAAATTATAGGTAAGGGTATTGTCCTTCTCAATAAACACCACATTGCCCTTCGACTCTGCCGTAGCCGCCGCGCACAGATCGATCAGCTTTTTGGTTTTGCCGGATCCCTTTTTTCCGAGAATCAATGTAATCATACTGTTACCTCCCAAGTTTTCTATCCTAAAGCCGTAAGGCCTTATGACCTTATTTCAGCCGCGCCTCGAGGGCCTCCTTGGCCGCCTCATAGCCGGGCTTGCCGAGCAGCGCAAACATATTCTTTTTATAGCTTTCCACGCCGGGCTGGTCAAACGGGTTGACCCCGAGCAGATAGCCCGAAATCGCGCAGGCCTTTTCAAAGAAGTAAATCAGATAGCCGAGCGTATGCTCATCCATGGCCGGGACACGCAGCACCAGCGTCGGCGTTCCGCCGTCCGCGTGCGCCAGAATCGTCCCCTCAAACGCCTTGCGGTTGACCTCCGCCATCGTGCGGCCGGTCAGGAAGTTGAGCCCGTCCACGTTTTCCGGATCCTCGGCAATCACCCACTCCTTCTGCGGTTTCTCCACATCCAGCACCGTTTCAAACAGAAGGTTGGTACCGTCCTGTACGAACTGGCCGAGCGAATGCAGGTCGGTCGAGAAGGTGGCGGAGGCCGGGAACAGTCCCTTGCCGTCCTTCCCCTCGCTCTCGCCGTACAGCTGCTTCCACCACTCGGCAAGCATGGTGCAGGAGGGCTCGTAGCTGACCAGCATCTCCACCGCGCGTCCCTTGCGGTAGAGCAGGTTGCGCGCCACCGCATAGCGATAGCAGTCGTTTTCGGCAATATCCGGGTTGTTCAGCGCCTCCTGCGCCTCACGGGCTCCCGCCATCAGCGCGTCAATATCGCAGCCGGCCGCCGCAATCGGCAGCAGTCCCACCGCCGTCAGCACCGAGAACCGGCCGCCGACATCATCCGGCACCACGAACGTCTCGTAGCCCTCGCGGTCCGCCAGACCCTTCAGCGTTCCGCGTGCCTTATCCGTCGTCACATAAATCCGGCGGCGCGCCTCCTCCGCTCCCACGGTCTTTTCCAGATAGGAACGGAACACGCGGAAGGCGATGGCCGGCTCGGTCGTCGTTCCGGATTTGGAAATCACGTTCACGGAAACCCGCTTGCCCTCGCACAGCTCAAGCAGCTCGCACAGAGCCGTGGAGCTGATGCTGTTGCCGGCAAAGTAAATATCGGGGGTATCCTTCTTCTTGGCATTGTAGAGCGGCGAGCGCAG
>URYX01000070.1 GCA_900552225.1 uncultured Oscillospiraceae bacterium
GGGTGCGCGTCTACAGTCACTACTCCATCGAGGGCTATCCCTCCAATATCTCTCTCATCGTCAGCGACGACGGCTACGGCAAAAACGACTACATCGAGACCGAACGTGAGCTCGTCGTCGTCACCGCCCCCGGGCCGGGCAGCGGCAAGATGGCCGTGTGCCTGTCGCAGCTGTACCACGAGAACCGCCGCGGTGTCCGGGCCGGCTACGCCAAGTTTGAGACCTTCCCCATCTGGAATCTGCCGCTCCGTCATCCGGTCAACGTGGCCTATGAGGCGGCCACCGCCGACCTCAACGATGTCAACATGATCGATCCGTTCCATCTGGAGGCCTACGGCGAGACCACCGTCAACTACAACCGTGACGTGGAGATTTTTCCCGTCGTCAGCGAGACCTTCCTCCAAATCTGGGGCGAATGTCCGTACAAATCCCCCACCGACATGGGGGTCAACATGGCGGGAAACTGCATTTTCGACGATGAGGCCGTCCGCGAGGCGGCGCAGCAGGAGATCATCCGCCGCTATTACGGTGCGCTGTGCGCACAGCGGCAGGGCATGGCCAACAGCGACACCGTCTATAAGCTGAAGCTGCTGATGCAGCAGGCGGGGCTGACCGCCGAGAACCGGCCGGTCGTGGCCGCCGCGCTCGAAAAGGCGGCCGCCACGGAGGCCCCCGCGGCGGCACTCGAGCTGCCGGACGGCACCGTTGTCACCGGCAAGACCACCAAGCTGCTCGGGGCCAGTGCGGCACTGCTGCTGAATGCGCTCAAGAAGCTCGGCGGCATTGCGGACGACATCCATCTGATTTCTCCGGTGATCTTAGAGCCGATCCAGTCCCTCAAGGTCGGGCATCTCGGCAACCACAATCCCCGTCTGCACTCGGACGAGGTGCTGCTGGCGCTGTCCATCTGCGCCGCCACCAATCCCACGGCACAGCTCGCCATGCGGCAGCTGCCGAAGCTGCGCAACTGCGAGTTCCATTCCTCGGTCATTCTGTCGCGGCAGGACGAAACGCTCTACCGCAAGCTCGGTGTGCATGTCACCTGCGAGCCACAGTATCAGACTAAAAAGCTGTATCACGCCCGATAAGCACGACGAGTCCCCGGAGTCTGTTCCCCGCCGGGGACTCGTTTCCGTTTTCCGGGGCCCCGTGCGGCCGCTGTATGCGGCGCGTCCCGGCGGCACATACTGTTTACGGGATTTGACACCGATTTTACATAAGAGTTCTTTTCCTTTTTACATCTCCGCCGTATGCTGAAGACGTAGCAAAAAACAAGGAGAATTTGAAAGGAGAACCACTCTATGAAACACATCAGACAAGGACTGAGCGTCCTTCTCACCGGCCTTCTGGCCATCGCACTGTGCACCGGCTGCCAGCAGAGCGGCGGCACCGTCGCCACCGACGGATCGACCTCCATGCAGAAGGTCATCAGCACGCTCGGAGAGGCCTTCAGTGAGCAGAACAAGAGCATCACCTTTACCTACAATCCCACCGGCTCCGGCTCGGGCATCCAGGCCGTCCTCGAGGGGCGCTGCGACATCGGACTTTCGAGCCGGGCCCTCAAGGAGGACGAAAAGGCCAAGGGCCTGAAGGAGACCGTGCTGGCCTATGACGGAATCGCCATGATCGTCAACCCCCAGAACCCTGTCAAGGATCTGGACCTCGAAGCCGTCGCCAAAATCTACACCGGCGAAATCAGCAACTGGAAGGAGCTCGGCGGTGAGGATGCGGAGATCGTGCGGATCGGCCGCGAGGCCGGCAGCGGCACGCGGGACGGCTTTGAATCGGTCACAGGCACCAAGGATAAGTGCCAGTACCGTCAGGAGCTGACCTCCACCGGCGATGTCATCACCGCCGTCTCGCAGAACCCGAACGCCATCGGCTACGCCTCCCTGGCCTCCGTCAAGGACAGCGTCCGCGCCCTCTCCATCGGCGGCATCACGCCGACCGAGGCGACCGTCAAGGACGGCTCCTACGTCCTGCAGCGTCCGTTCGTGTTCGTCACCAAGCAGGACACGCCGCTCTCGGAATCCGCTCAGAGGTTCTTCGACTACGCCACCTCCGCCGAGGCCTCCGCACTGATTGCGGCCGCCGGAGCGGTGGCCGCCCACTGAGATAACCGACCGTTGGACCGCGGCCCGGCAGATTCCTCTGCCGAGCCGCGGCACAGCGCATTTTAAGGGGGAACGTATATGACCCAACGCAAGCATCGGGCGGAGACCGTCATCCACGGCATCTTTTTGCTGCTCGGACTCGTCACCGTCGGCTGTGTGTTGTTGATTTCCGTCTATCTGATCGTGGCGGGGCTTCCCGCCATCCGCGAAATCGGACTTTGGAATTTCCTGTTCGGCAAGGTATGGGCCTCGACGGCGGCCGAGCCGCAGTACGGGATTTTACCGTTTATTCTGACCAGCGTCTACGGCACCGCGGGTGCCATCGTGATCGGTGTGCCGGTCGGCTTTTTCACCGCCGTCTATCTGGCCAAGCTGGCGCCCGCCCGGGTGCGCAGCGTGATGGAGGGGGCTGTCAGCCTGCTGGCCGGCATTCCCTCGGTCGTATACGGCCTGGTCGGCATGATGATTCTCGTGCCGGGCATCCGCAGAGTATTCGGTCTGTCGGACGGCTCGGGGCTGCTGGCGGCCATGATCGTGCTGGCCGTGATGATTCTTCCCTCGATTATCAAGGTGTCGGTAACGGCGCTGGAGGCCGTGCCGAAGGAATATGAGGATGCCTCTTTAGCGCTCGGGGCCACCCCGGTCGAGACCTATTTCCGCGTCTCCGTCCCGGCGGCCCGCAGCGGGATTGCGGCCGCCGTCGTGCTCGGCGTCGGCCGCGCTATCGGAGAGGCGATGGCCGTCATGATGGTCTCCGGCAATGCGCCGAACATGCCCTCGCTGTTTGAGAGCGTGCGGTTTCTCACCACCGCCGTGGCCAGCGAGATGTCCTATTCGGGCGGGCTGCAGCGGCAGGCGCTGTTTTCCATTGCGCTGGTGCTGTTCCTGTTCATCCTGCTGATCAACGCCACACTCAACTTCTTTCTGAAGCGAAGCTAAGGAGGGATAACCGTATGCTGCAGCAAAAAATGTCGGCGCGGCGCCGTGCGTATGTCGGCCTTATGCGGGTCCTCATGGGCTGCGCCGTCGGGATCACCGCCGCGCTGACCCTGTTTCTGATTGTCTATGTCCTGTGGAAGGGGCTGCCGCACATCACGTGGGAGCTGCTCTCCACCAAGCCGAGCTATCTGACCGGGCGGATCGGCATTCTGCCGGATATTCTCAACACGGTATACATCGTGCTGGCCACCCTGCTGATTGTGCTGCCGCTCGGGGTCGGGGCTGCCATCTATCTGACGGAATACGCCTCCCACAAGCGGCTGGTGACCGTTATCGAGTATGCCGCCGAGACGCTTTCGGGCATTCCGTCCATCATCTACGGCCTGGTCGGCATGCTGCTGTTCTGCCAGTTCTTCGGCATGAAAACCTCGCTGATGGCGGGGGCGCTGACGCTCGTTATCATGAATCTTCCGACCATCCTGCGCACCACGCAGGAGAGCCTCAAGACCGTGCCGCAGAGCTACCGTGAGGGGGCCTTCGGCCTCGGGGCCGGCAAATGGCGGGTCATCCGCACCGTGGTGCTCCCCGGCTGTGTGGACGGGATTCTCACCGGCTGCATCCTGTCGGTCGGGCGCATCCTCGGAGAATCGGCGGCGCTGCTGTTTACGGCAGGCTTTGCCCATGCACTGAACGGCTTCTTTGACGCGCTCGGCAGCTCGGGAGCCACGCTGACCGTGGCCCTGTATGTCTATGTCAAGGAGGACGGAGAGTTTGCCATCGGCTTTGCCATTGCGGCGATTCTGATGCTGCTGACGCTGCTCATCAACCTGTCGGCGGCGCTCGTCAGCCGGTACTTCAAGAGGAGGAAGCTGCTGTGATGCCTGTCAACGGAACCGGGATGAAGCGCGTCCTGCTCGTCAACGATCTGTCCTGCTTCGGGAAGTGCTCCCTGAGTGTGGCGCTCCCCATCGTCTCCTCCTACGGCTGTGAGGCCGTGGCGCTGCCGACCGCCGTGCTGTCCACGCACACCGGCGGCTTTGAGGGCTATGTCCTGCAGGATATGACCGACTCCATGGAGCGGTTTGCCGCCCACTGGAAGGCGCTCGGCCTGCACTTTGATGCCGTCTCCACCGGTTTTTTCGGTTCGGCTAAGCAGGTCGGAACCGCCGAGCGGCTGATCCGCGATTTTGCCGGGGCGCAGACTCCGGTCATCGTGGATCCCGTGCTCGGGGACAGCGGGAGCCTCTACCCCTGCTTTCAGGAGAAAATGGTCGGGGCCATGCGGGAGCTGTGCACCCGGGCCACGGTCATCACCCCCAACCACACGGAGGCCTGTCTGCTGACGGGCCGCCCGATGGGGACGCCCGCCGAGGAGCTGATCGGGCTGCTGGACGCCCCGTTTGTCATCATCACCGGCGTGCGGCAGGGCGACCGCATCGGCTATGCTGCCCGCTGCGGCGACCGGAGCTGTACCGTATTCAAGCCCTATGCCGACCTCACGCTGCACGGCACCGGCGACGTGTTTGTTTCCGCGCTGTGCGGAGAGCTGCTGCGGCAGGAGGATCCGCTGAGGGCGCTGCAGGGGGCCGCCGATTTCTGCGATGCCTGCATCCGCGCGACCGAGCGGCGGCAGCCGAGTCATTGGTACGGGCTGGCCTTTGAGGATGTTCTGGCCGCCCGAAAGGAGGAGACAATATGAGCTCTGTGCTCAGTGTACGTGATCTGTGCCTGTGGTACGGGTCACACCAGGCATTAAAATCCATTCAGATGGACATCCCGGAAAAGAGCATTACCGCGCTGATCGGGCCGTCCGGCTGCGGAAAGTCCACCTTCCTGAAAACGCTCAACCGTATGAACGACCTGATTCCCGATGTCAGGATTACGGGCGAGGTTAGCTATAAGGGACAGAATATCTTCGATCCCGCGGTGGATGTCAACGAGCTGCGCCGCGAGATCGGGATGGTGTTTCAGAAGCCCAATCCGTTCCCGATGAGCATCTACGACAACATTGCCTACGGCCCCCGCACGCACGGCATCCGCAACAAGGCCCGGCTGGACGAAATCGTGGAGCAGTCGCTGCGCGGTGCCGCCATTTGGGATGAGGTGAAGGACCGGCTGAAGAAAAGCGCACTCGGGCTGTCCGGCGGGCAGCAGCAGCGGCTGTGCATTGCACGGGCGCTGGCGGTGGAGCCGGAGGTGCTGCTGATGGACGAGCCCACCAGTGCGCTCGACCCCATCTCCACCTCCAAGATTGAGGAGCTTGCGCAGGAGCTGCGCGAGCGGTACACCATCATCATTGTCACCCACAATATGCAGCAGGCCGTCCGTATCTCCGATCAGACGGCGTTCTTCCTGCTCGGTGAGCTGGTGGAGTTCGGAAACACCGAAAAGCTGTTCTCCGACCCCTCCGACCGACGCACCGAGGAGTATATTACCGGGAGGTTTGGATAATGAGAAGCCGTTTTGACGAGCAGCTGGCGCAGCTCAACCGTGAGCTGATCGAAATGGGAGCACTGTGTGAGGAGGTCATTGCGCTGGCCTCCCGGGCCCTGACCGAGGCCGATCCCTCATTGGCCTCCAAGGTGGCCCCGCTCGACAGCGAAATTGACGAGAAGGAGCGTGCCATCGAGTCGCTGTGCCTGAAGCTGCTGCTGCAGCAGCAGCCGGTGGCGCGCGACCTCCGGCAGATCTCCGCCGCGCTGAAGATGATTACGGACATGGAGCGGATCGGGGATCAGGCCGAGGATATTGCGGAGATTATCGGCTTCCTGGAGGGGCGCTCGGCGGAAAACGACGAGCTGCTGCGCGGGATGGCCAAGGCCACCATCGGGATGGTCACCGAGAGCGTGGACGCCTTTGTCAAGCGCGATATTGCGCTGGCGGAAAAGGTGGTGGCCGACGACGATATTGTGGACCGGCAGTTTGACGAGGTCAAGCAGGAGCTGATCCGCAAGATTGCCGCCGACCCGACGGACGGCGAATACGCCATCGATCTGCTGATGATCGCGAAATATTTTGAGCGGATCGGGGATCACGCCGTCAACATCGCCGAATGGGTCATTTTTTCCGTGACCGGCGTGCATAAGGAGGAGTAAGATGATCTGGTGTGTCGAGGACGATGCGAGCATCCGCGATATTGAGGTATATGCCCTGCAGTCCACGGGCTTTGAGGCGCGCGGATTTGAGGACGGCTCGGCCTTTTGGGAGGCGCTGCAGACCTCCGAAAAGCCGGAGCTGATTGTGCTGGACGTCATGCTGCCCGGTGTGGACGGCATCGAGCTGCTGCGCCGTCTGAAGCGCTCCTCCGCCTACCGCACCATTCCCGTCGTCATGGCCACCGCCAAGGGGACGGAATACGACAAAATTCAGGGGCTCGACTCCGGCGCCGACTATTATCTGGCCAAGCCGTTCGGCATTATGGAGTTTGTGTCCTGCATCAAGGCGGTGCTTCGCCGCTGCGCCCCTCAGCCCACCGGAAAGCTGCTGCAGTCCGGCGGGCTGACGGTGCATCCGGAGGAGCGCACCGTCACCGCGGACGGGCAGCCGATCATCCTGACCTACAAGGAGTTTGAGCTGCTGCGGCTGTTTATGTCCCATCCGGGCATTGCCTTCAGCCGGGACCAGCTGTTCGGTGAGATCTGGGGGATGGACTACTGCGGCGAGACCCGCACGGTGGATATGCACATCCGCACGCTGCGGCAGAAGCTCGGCCCCTACGGAGCGCACATTCAGACGGTGCGCCATGTCGGCTACCGATGGGAGGCCTCCGTATGACACGGAAAATTTTTCGCTCGATCCTGCTGGTGGCCGGTCTCGTGCTGCTGGCCAGCTTTGCGGTCTCCCTCGGGGTGCTGTACCGCCATTTTGCCTCCGTGCAGGAGGACCGGCTGGCGGAGGAGCTCGATCTGGCGGCCGTTTCGGTGGAGCAGTCGGGCACGGAATACCTCGAACGGCTCCGGTCCGACCGCTACCGCATTACCTGGATTGCTCCGGACGGCAGTGTGCGCTTTGACACCAAAACCGACGCCGAAAGCATGCAGAACCATCTCGGCCGCAAGGAGGTGGCGGAGGCGCTGACCACCGGCACGGGACGCGACGCACGGTATTCCGATACCCTGCTCGAAAAGACGCTGTACGCCGCCAAGCGGCTGTCGGACGGCTCGGTGCTGCGCATTGCGGTCAGCCAGTCCACCGTATGGGCGCTGGTCTTCGGTACTCTGCAGCCGCTGCTGCTCGTGCTGGTGGTGGCGCTGATTCTGTCCGGCCTGCTGGCCGGGCGGCTCTCCAAGCGTATCGTCAATCCGCTGAACAGCCTCGACCTGGAGCATCCCTTTGAAAACGATACCTATGAGGAGCTGTCTCCCCTGCTCGGCAAGATCGACCGGCAGCACCGCGAAATCGACCGCCGGCTGCAGGAGCTGCAGCGCAGAACCGACGAATTCACCCAGATTACCGATCACCTGGACGAGGGACTCGTTCTGCTCGACGGCAAGGGAGACGTGCTCAGCATCAACCCCGCCGCCTGCCGTATCTTCCGGGCGAACGACGCAGTCGGGCACAGCTTCCTGAATGTGGACCGCAGTCACGCCATGAGCACCGCCGTCGGGCAGGCGCTTGCGGGCGGGCACGGACAATTCCGCTATGAGCGGGACGGGCGGGAATACCGCATCGACGCCAGCCCCATCCAATCCGACGGCGCCGGCATCGGCTGCGTGCTGCTGGCCTTCGACATCACCGAGCAGGCCTATGCCGAGCAGCTGCGGCGGGAGTTTACCGCCAACGTGTCGCATGAGCTGAAAACCCCGCTGCAGGGCATCATCGGCAGCGCCGACCTGATCGAATCGGGGCTGATGAAGCCGGAGGATCTCCCCCGCTTTGTCGGACACATCCGGCAGGAGGCCGCCCGTCTGCTCACGCTGATCGGAGACATCCTGCGGCTGTCGCAGCTCGACGAGGGCACCAAGCTGCCGCAGGAGGACGTCGATCTGATGGCACTCGCCGCAGAGGTCACGGAGACGCTCGGGGATGCCGCCGCCTCCCATCAAATCACCCTGTCCCTGGACGGCCGCGGAGGCACGCTGCACGGCGTGGCGCGGCTGCTGTATGAGGTGCTCTACAACCTCTGCGACAACGCGATCCAGTACAACCGCCCGGGCGGGCAGGTGCACATCACGGTGGACTCCGACAAGACGGAATGCACCGTCACCGTCCGCGACACCGGCATCGGCATTGCCCCGGAATACCAGTCCCGTATTTTCGAGCGGTTCTTCCGTGTCGATAAGAGCCATTCCAAGGCCTCCGGCGGCACAGGGCTCGGGCTGTCCATCGTCAAGCATGCGGTGCAGTACCATCACGGCACCATCGAGCTGCACAGCACACCCGGGCAGGGCACCGTCATCCGGCTGCACTTTCCCCGTCCGGCCGCCGCGGAATAGAGCCGAAAAACACGGGTTTCCGGTTTTTCGGACAGATACGGAAATCGCCTGTGTGACATGTCACACAGGCGCTTGAGCGTGTCAAAAAACT
>URYX01000071.1 GCA_900552225.1 uncultured Oscillospiraceae bacterium
ATGTCTCCGCGGGGTGTGGCATCGAAAAACGAGAGCGGCAGGCGGCCGAGCTTGTCGAAGGTCTCGGTGCGGACGGACTGCACGGCCTTGCCCGCAATCCGGTTGGCGAGCAGCGTGGTGAAGCGGGTCAGGAGGCAGCCGGCCGCATACAGTGCGGCGGTTTTCAGCAGAATGTGCAGCAGCGCGGTACCGAAGCCCCCCTCGGGGCGAATCACGTCGATGGCCTCACCGATCAGGAGGGGCGCCGTCAGCAGACAGACCGACCCTCCGAGAGCACACAGCAGGGCCGCCGTCAGCGCCGCCCGATAGGGCCGCAGCCAGCGCCGGAAGATTCCGAAAACGGATGTGCGTTTCATACCGAGGCCTCCTTCTCCTGAGATGCACAAATTTCGCGGTACAGCGCGCACGAGCGCAGCAGCTCCTCGTGTGTTCCCTGTCCGGCGAGGCAGCCGTCATCCAGCACCAGGATGCGGTCGGTATGCCGGATACTGCTGACGCGCTGCGAAATCAAAAAAACGGTGACACCCTTCAGTGCGGCAATCTCCCGCCGCAGGGCGGCATCGGTCGCATAGTCCAGCGCACTGGAGGCATCATCCAGAACGAGAATGCGGGGGGAGGAAACCAGGGCGCGCGCGATGGCGAGCCGCTGGCGCTGCCCCCCGGAGAAGTTGGTGCCGCCGCGTTCCGCGACAGTGTCATATTTTTCCGGCTTTTGGTCAATAAATTCCGCCGCCTGCGCGATTTTTGCCGCGCGGCGCAGGTCATTTTCGGTGGCCTGCGGGGCCCCGAGCCGCAGATTGTCTGCAATGGTGCCGGAAAACAGCTCCACCCTCTGCGGCACCAGGCCGATTTCCCGCCGCAGCGCCTCGGCCGGCAGCGTGCGGATATCCTGCCCGTGCAGGTATACGGCTCCCTCCGTGACGTCGTAGAAGCGCATCAGCAGCGATACCAGGGTGGTTTTACCGGAGCCCGTACCGCCGATGATACCGACGGTGGAGCCGACGGGAACGGAAAAGTCTATATCCGTCAGGGTGTCCTCCCCGCCGTAGGAGAAGGAAACATGGGAAAACTGTACGGCCGGCGCGCCGTCAACCGGCATTTCGGCGGCATTTTCGGCCTCCCGGACAGAGGAGGTGACCTCCAGAAGCTCGGTGATGCGGCCGGCGGAGGCATAGGCCTTGGAGAAGGTGACCACCAGGTTGGCCACGACGGTGAGCGCCAGCAGAATCTGGTTGATATAGTTGATCAGGGCCACGATCTCGCCGGTGGTGAGGTCGCTGCCCGCCTGAATGCGCACTCCGCCGAACCAGACGATTGCCAGAATGCCGCAGTTCATCAGCAGCTGTGTCAACGGGTTGAGCAGGGTGGAGATGCGGCCGACGCGAATGGAGGCATCGGTGTGCTCCTCGGTGGCCTCGGCAAAGCGCTTCTGCTCGGGGACGGTGCGGGAAAAGGCGCGGATGACGCGAATGCCGGAGAGATTTTCCCGCAGCACCAGTGTCAGCCGGTCCAGCCGCTTCTGCACGGCGCGGTGCAGCGGCACGGTCTTGCGCATGACTGCGGTAATGACCAGGACAAACAGCGGAATGAGCGCCAGCACAATCAGCGCCAGCCTCCAATCGATCAGCAGCGCCATGATGGCCCCACCGATGCAGAGAAACGGCGCGCGGATGACCAGACGGATCAGCATGGCCACGGCATACTGCAGCTGATTGACATCGCCCGTGACGCGGTTGATGAGGGAGGAGGTGCCGAGACGGTCCAGCTCGGCGTGGGAAAAGGAGAGAATGTGGCCGAACACCTTGCGGCGCAGCTCGGTGCCGTAGCCCTGTGAGGTGACGGAAGCCATGTACTGGCATACAATGGCGCAGCCGAGGCCGGTGGCCACGATGCCCAGCATAATGAGCCCCATACGGCGGATATAGGCGGTGTCGCCGCTGGCCACGCCGTGGTCAATGACCTGTGCCATCAGCAGGGGAAGATACAGCTCGAGCACAGCCTCGGCCAGCTTAAACAGCGGACCGATGATGCAGTAAGCCCGGTAGGGCTTCAGCGGCTTTAACAGTGGTTGAAACGACAAGAAAAGACCTCCTCGCAGGGTATGACATCCGCTTGTCCGCGGATCAAAAAAATCCGGCCGCAGCGGCCGCGTATATATAAATTCAGTATAGCCGAAAAACAAAAAAAAGTAAAGCCGCGAAACACAAAAAACGCGTGAAGCCGCAAAAAAACACCGTGCCGCAGGGGTGGCACGGTGATAGACTGTCAAAAAAAAGGCCGCAGGCCGCAAAAGCAATATGAACCTAAGGAAAAAGCTACAAGATGCCGATTTCTTCTTCCTGTTTATCAAAAAACACTGTTGGCCCTTGCGTGGAGCGCTTTTGCCCTCTGCGTCGTGAGCCTCTTACCGTATACACATACGTTTACAGAGGAGCACTCCTTGCCCCCTGCAGCCTTTCAGACAGCCTCCGAGCGTGTCAAAAAGCTATGTTTTTGACACCTTGGAATTGTTGCTTCAGCGCAGCGGACGGCAGTGCCAGATCCGCTCGGAATATTCACGAATGGCGCGGTCGGAGGAAAAATTACCGCTGCAGGCCGTGTTCAGCAGCGCCATCCGGCCCCACCGCTCACGGTCGAGATATGCCTCCGCGGATTGCTGCTGGGCCCGGCGGTAGTCCTCATAGTCGGCCAGCACCATATACGGATCGGATGTGGTCAGCGACCCGGCAATTTCCGCATAATTGTGTCCGCCGAAGCCCTGATACATCTTGTCGATGGCACGGTGCAGCCGCGGATTGCCGGTGTACAGCGCCTGCGGATGATAGCCCTCGCGGCGGCGCGCCTCCACCTCCTCGGCGGTCATACCGAACAGGAACATATTCTCGCGCCCGACCGCCTCGCAGATCTCCACGTTGGCTCCGTCCAGCGTGCCGAGCGTCATGGCTCCGTTCATCATCAGCTTCATGTTGCCGGTGCCGGAGGCCTCCGTACCGGCCAGCGAAATCTGCTCGCTGATGTCGGCGGCGGGGATGAGCAGCTCCGCGAGCGTCACGCGGTAATCCTCCAGATAGACCACCCGCAGCTTGTCGCGCACGGCGGGATCGTTGTCAATCTCCTTGCCGAGCAGGCAGATAAAGCGGATGATTTCCTTGGCCAGATGATAGCCCGGAGCGGATTTGGCCGCAAAGAGATAGGTGCGCGGTACACAATCCATTGACGGATTTTCCTTCAGCTCCAGATAGGCATCGAGAATGTGCAGCGCATTGAGGTGCTGCCGCTTGTATTCGTGCAGCCGCTTGACCTGTACGTCAAACAGAGAGTCCGGGTCCACCGTAATGCCGTTTGCCTGCCGGATATACCGGGCAATGCGCTCCTTGTTGCGGCGCTTGACAGCCAGAAACTCCTCCCGGGAGGCCGCGTCGTCCGCATAGGGCTTCAGCCGCGCCAGCTCCGAGGCATCGAGCACAAAGTCATCCCCGATGCGCTCCCGGATGAACGAGGACAGATCGGGATTGGCCTGACACAGCCAGCGGCGGTGCGCAATGCCGTTGGTGACATTGGTGAACTTCTCCGGCATGACGTCATAGGCATCCTTGAACACCACATGCTTGACAATTTCGCTGTGCAGCTTGGAGACGCCGTTGACGGCGTGCGAGGCCGCCACACAGAGGTTGGCCATTTTGATGAGCCCGTAGCTGATGATGGCCATACGCCCGACCTTTTCGTGGTCGCCGCCGGTGGCCTCCATCATCTGCTCACTGAAGCGCCGGTTGATTTCACAGACAATCTGGTAAATACGGGGCAGCCGCTGCGCGAACAGATCCTCCGGCCAGCATTCGAGCGCCTCCGCCATGACGGTGTGGTTGGTATAGGCCACCGTGCGGCAGACCAGATCCCACGCCTCGTCCCATCCGTAGCCGCATTCGTCGAGCAGAATGCGCATCAGCTCCGGGATGGCCAGGGTGGGGTGCGTGTCGTTGATGTGCACGGCCGCCATATCGGGCAGATTGTCCATGGTGCCGTATTTTTCGAGATGACGGCGGACGATGTCCTGGATGGAGGCGGAGACCAGGAAGTATTGCTGCGACAGCCGCAGCGACTTGCCCTCGCGGTGGTTGTCCGCCGGATACAGCACCTGCGTGATGACCTCGGCCATGGCCTTCTGCTCCATCGCCCGCATATATTCGCCCTGGTTGAACAGCGACATATCCATGCCGGGCGCGGTCGAGCGCCACAGCCGCAGCGTGGATACCCCGCGGCCGTCCTTGCCGGCCACCATCATATCGTAGGCCTGCGCCAGCACCACCGTGGCATTTTCATGCTCCACATGGTGGAACCCGCCGTCCCAGCTTTCGCGGATGTGGCCGTCAAAGCGCACCTCCTTGGTCAGCTCCGGCCGCGGCAGCAGCCAGCACTCGCCGCCCGGCAGCCAGAAATCGGGCATTTCGGTCTGCCATCCGTCCACCAGCTTCTGACGGAAAATCCCGTATTCGTACAGCAGGGAATAGCCGATGGCGGGAATGGATGCGGTGGCCAGTCCGTCCAGGAAGCAGGCGGCCAGCCGTCCGAGTCCGCCGTTGCCGAGCCCGGCATCCGGCTCCAGCTCATAGAGATTGTCAAGCTTGATGCCGTAGGAGGCCAGCACGCGTGCGGCCTCCTCGGTCAGATTCATATTTTCCAGTGTGTTCTTGAGCGAACGTCCCATCAGGAACTCCATGCAGAGGTAATACACCTGCTTGGACTGCTGCTTTTTGGTGTCACCCATGTAGGCCACGCGCTGCTCCCGCATACGGGAACGCAGCACCAGGGCCAGCGCCTGATAAAAGTTTTCGTCGGTTGCCTCCGAGGGCTGTACGGAAAACTGATGCAGCAGTGTGCTTTCCAGTTCCTCCCTGAGAGACCCCCGACCGTTTTTGGTTTTGATGGTATAGGCCATAAAAGCCCCCTCCTTTCGGGTGGTGCGTGCGGAAAAACCGAACGATCCGTTCTCATTATACTCTTGCGAATGAAAAATGCAACGGTTCGTCTGAAATTCCTAAAAATTTCTCATATTTATGAAAAACGAAGCGCAGCTTTAGTTATATTGCGAAAAACAAACGCGGATTTTCAGTATAAAGAATTACCCGCACGGCCGCGGCGTACCGCCGCCTCACCAGCCGATCAGCCCCGCCTTCTGCAGCGCCCGCAGGATCTTGTCCGGCATGTCTCCGTAGGTGCGCGAGAGCTCCCGCAGCGCCTCCTCGGCGGCGGCCCGGTTGGTGCAGCCGTCCACGGGGCAGCGGGAGCGGATGACGGGCAGCCCCTCCGCCTGCACGGCCGCGGCAATCGTCTTTTCCGGGAGAAAGAGCAGCGGGCGGATCAGCGTGATGCCGCGGCGATTCAGCTCGGTTTTGGGGGAAAAGCAGCCGAGTGTTCCGCCGGCGGTCAGATTCATCCAGAAGGTGGCCGCAGCGTCGTCCTGATGATGCCCGAGCGCTATCACGCGGCATCCGGCCTCCACAGCGGTTTTGTGCAGAACGCCGCGGCGCATTTTGGCGCAGAGGCTGCAGGGCTTTTCCGCCTGTGTGGCCGCCTCAACCGCCTGCCACAGCGTGGTACGCCTGCAGAGATAGGGCACCTCCAGCCGCTCGCACAGTGCGGCCACGGCGCTGTAATCCGTCTCACGGCCGCCGAAGCACGGGTCGATGGTGATGGCGGTCAGCGAGAAGGGGTGGGGGTAGAAGCGGCGCAGCCGCGCCAGCGCCGTCAGCAGCGCCACGCTGTCCTTGCCGCCGGATACGCCGACTGCCACGCTGTCGCCGTCCGCAATCATCCCGTAGCGGTCGATGGCCGCGCGCATGGGGCCGAGCAACTCCTGAATACCGTGTGCCATAAAAGACCGTCCTTTCTGTCGGTAAAAGAGAAGGCTCACGGAATCTTTCCGTGAGCCTCCAGACTGTCAAAAAAGGCCGCAGGCCGCAGAAGCAGAATCAACTAAAAAAGAAAACATAAGCTTTCGCTTCTTGCCCCTCGGGTTATGAACCATGCGATTGGCCCGCGGGACCAACGCTTTTGCTTTCTGCGTCGTGCACCTATACGCCTACAGAGGCGCACTCCTTGTCCCTGCAGCCTTTCAAACAGTCTCCCAAGTCATGTCAACGGTATCCGTTGGGATTCTGCGACTGCCACTTCCAGGTGTCGCGGCACATCTCGTCAATACCGTACTGCGCCTCCCAGCCGAGCAGCCGCTTGGCCTTGGAGGGGTCGGAATACACGGAGGCCAGATCGCCGTCCCGGCGGGGCACGATCTGATAGGGCACCTCGCGTCCGCTGGCCTTTTCAAAGGCGTGCACCATTTCAAGCACGCTGTAGCCGTGACCGGTGCCGAGGTTGATCGGCTCCGCGCCCTTGTGCTCCACCGCATACTTCACGGCGCAGACGTGTCCGCGCGCCAGATCGACCACATGGATGTAGTCGCGCACACCGGTGCCGTCCGGCGTGTCGTAGTCGTTGCCGTAGACCGACAGGCGGGGAAGCTTGCCGATGGCCACCTGCGAAATGTACGGCATGAGGTTGTTCGGAATGCCGTTCGGATCCTCACCGATGCGGCCGCTCTCGTGGGCACCGATCGGGTTGAAATAGCGCAGCAGGACGGCCGACCACTCCGGATCGGCGTTGCAGACGTCGCGGAGAATCCGTTCGATCATGGCCTTGGTCTCCCCGTAGGGGTTCGTGGCCTCACCGAGCGGCATGGTCTCGTTGAGCGGCGACGGGTTGCCCGCCCCGTATACCGTGGCCGAGGAGCTGAACACCAGGTTTTTGCAGCCGGCCTCCGCCATCACGCGGAACAGGGTGATGGCACCGTTTAGATTGTTGTCGTAATATTTCAGCGGAAGGCGCACCGATTCACCGACCGCCTTGAGTCCGGCAAAATGGATGACGGCATCGATCTTGTGCGAGGCAAACACCGTGCGCAGCCCGGCCTCGTCGCGTACATCCATCTCATATTCCGGGAAATCGCGCCCGGTCAGCTCACGCACACGGCGCAGCGCCTCGGGGCTGGAGTTGTCGTGGTTGTCCACCACAACGATATCATAGCCGGCATTCAACAGTTCCAGACAGGTATGGCTTCCGATATATCCGCATCCGCCGGAAATAAGTATTGCCATTTTCATCCCTCCGTAGTATAATAAGATGACGGAAATTGCAGAGAGTGCTTTCTTCTCCTTTTCTGCGCTCTCATTATACGCTCTTTCGTGGCTTTTCGTCAAGAGGGATGCAACATATTTCCATGAAATAATCAAAAATGAGGTGTTGGATCATGGCAAGCAAAAAGCCGACGCTCGTGGTGATGGCGGCGGGAATGGGAAGCCGTTACGGTGGTTTAAAACAGGTGGACCCTGTCGGACCTAACGGAGAGGGACTGCTTGAATTTGCGGTTTACGATGCTCTGGCCGCCGGGTTCGGACGCGCGGTGTTTGTGATCAAAAAGTCCATAGAGGAGCTGTTCAAGAGGAATATCGGCGACCATCTGGCCAAGCATATCCCCGTTTCCTATGTATACCAGGAGCTGGACGCGATTCCCGAGGGCTTTACCGTGCCGGCCGGCCGTACCAAGCCGTGGGGAACCGGCCACGCGGTGCTCTGCTGCCACGGAATCGTCAACGAGCCGTTTATGGTCATCAATGCCGACGATTATTACGGACAGGAGTGCTACGGCCTTCTGGCGGAGTACCTGTCCCGCCCGCAGACGGACGGCAAGCTGCATATCGCGATGGCGGGCTATGAGCTCGGCAATACGCTGACCGAGAACGGCTACGTCTCCCGCGGTGTCTGCACCACGGACGAGACCGGGAGGCTGGTATCCTTGGTGGAGCGGACGCGGATCGAGCGCCACGGCGACCGCGCGGAGTATACGGAGGACGACGGTCAGACCTGGACGGAGCTGCCGTTCCATACGCCGGTCTCCATGAACTGCTGGGCATTCCCTGAGGGCACCCTGGATCATTTCTATGCGCTGTTTGAGGAATTCATGCGGACGGACGCGGTCAAGAAGCCGGAAAAATCGGAATTCTATCTGCCGTTTGCGGTCAACAGCCTCATTGAGGAGGGCAAGGCGGACGTGCAGGTGCTGCGCACCCGCGACCGCTGGTACGGCATGACCTACCACAGCGACCGCGAGCAGGTGGCGGAGGCACTGAAGGCCTTTACGGCGGAGGGACGCTATCCGGATCCGCTGTGGAAATAAAACGGGACACCCCGTGCACGGGCCAACCGCCCGGATGCCGCTCTTGCCTGCGGATGCTTGACAATCAGAGCCGAACCGCTTCCCGTATCAACGGGAGGCGGTTCGGCTCTTTGCTTGTATCCGTTTTTATCACAAGTACCGATTTTTTCATGAAGCATCGGCCCGCTTTACCGCGTCTCCCGCCGCTTGCTGCGGGCGGGGAGCAGAAGGCAGAGCAGCAGAAGAAACGGGAATACGACGGCGGAGAGGATACCGAGCCGCAGGTTGCCGCCGCTTCGGTCGGAAACCCACCCGGCCAGCGCCGGTCCGCCGGAGCAGCCGAGGTCGCCGGCCAGTGCCAGCA
>URYX01000072.1 GCA_900552225.1 uncultured Oscillospiraceae bacterium
CTCGAAGGGGGATGAGTGACTGATGGAAACAGGGGTGTTGAAACGATGCCGCCGACGCGCTCGGAGGCTGTCTGAGCGGCCGCCCCTTTTATGGGGGCGGCCGTGCTTTTGGCTGAAATCCGAATGCTCAGGAAACGGTCGCGGAAACCGGCTGCGAATACACCGTCACCGTGTTGCCGGTGTTGGTTTTAAAGCTGTATTTGAGCAGGATATCCGCCGATCCCGTGCCCTCGGGGATATAGCCGCCGTTTCCGGCCCGGAAGGTGAGGCTTCCGCGAATCACCACCGGCTCGCAGGACACCTCGGAGGTGCCGTGCTTCAGCAGCGCCGTCGCCGTGAAATTGTGCGCCTTGGAAGCACTCAGCTTCAGAGTACTCCCGGTCTCCAGCCGCGTCACATAGCCGGAAACCACCGAGGCGGCCTCCATGGTCAGGCTTTGCAGTCCGTTGACATAGCCGCGGTCAAACAGCGGGACGCGTGCATAGGTCCACGGATGCAGCCCCATGCCGCGGGCCTGCATGGCCGCGGTAAACTCTCCGAATGTGCTCGGAAGGCGGCTGTAGTCCGGGTGGCAGGTCAGCGAATCGGCCTGCACCAGCCCCCGCACCTTGGCGGTATCCTCATAGGAGGTATAGGTTTCCTTGTTGATCAGATATCCGCTGGAAATCTCCGGCAGCTCCTGCCGACAGACGCGCAGCTGGTTGATGTTGAAGGAGATGATGTTGACCTGACCCGACATGTCGTAGGCCTCGATCAGCCGCTTCAGCTCCGTTACGGCGGCAGGGCGGCCGCTCTTCATCTCCACCGTAAACATCACGTCTTTTCCCCGGAAGTATTCAAAGAACTGCTCCAGGGAGGCGGTCGGCTCGGGGGCGAATTTCGGGTTGCGGTCCACCTGATAGGACAGGAACTTTTCCAGCGTCATGCTCTCCACGTGTCCCGTGCCGGTGGTCAGCGCCGCAATGTCGCCGTCGTGGATGATGGCGAGCTTCCCGTCCGTCGTCAGCCAAACATCCAGCTCGATGGAATCCGTCCCCGACTCGTAGGCAGAGATGGCGCCTGCCAGTGTATTTTCCTGATGCAGCGTCGGCTGCCCGCGGTGCGACACCACCGCGGCGCTTTGGAACACGGTCGTCCGGTCAAACACAGCCAGATCGCGGTAGGCCTCGGCCGGGTCGGCGGTCTCGACTCCGTTTGCACCGCTGGTCAGCGCACGGTACAGGTCGGTTCCCGTGCCGGCACTGCGCACCCATACGGTCATCAGCCGCTTCTGCAGCCAGGCCACATCCTCGGGCGAAGCCGACGACGGCAGCAGCAGGGTCTTGGCCATCGAGCGGTTGGCCGTATCCCGCAGTGCCTTGCGCTGTGCGGCGGAGCCGAGCGATGCACCGACGCAGTCGAGCATTCCCTGAACTTGAGGGCACGCCTTGCGTACTGTTGCCACCAGGGACGCATCCTGCGACACTACAAAGCAATCCTCCAGCGCATTGACCTTCAGATACTGTGCCAGCGTCTCGGCCTGGGTCGCGCTGCTGATGTAAAAGGCAGGCAGAATCTTCCACGCCAGATGCTCCACTGCCTCCGTCACGGAAACGGCGGGAGCGCCGTCGAGTGTCACCGCCAGGGTATCCGTAAGGTGGAGAATGGCAACTGCCGGGCGGCTGTCCGCTAATGTGTTGTACTGCGCCCGCGTCCGTACATCGGTCAGAATGACCGGAGCCGAGGGAGCCCCCTCCGCCTTATACGTCTGTACAATTCTCGGCGTCAGTGTTGCTTCCGTCAGCGAAACGGAGGTATCCTTGGACGGAAGCATCGGTGCCGCCGGGCCGCTCATCTCGCCCGAGGAGGACGCATTGTCCTGTGTGTTTTCTCCCGTTCCGGTCATCCGGCTTACAGCGGAGGAGGCGGTCGTGCCTCCCGATGCGGTGTCGGAGTCCAGGGACTCCGACGGCGTGTCCGAGCTGCACGCTGTCATCAGCCCCAGCAGTCCCGCACACAGGCACAGCGCGCAGCGGCGGAGCACACGGTATACGGTGCTTCGATGGGTGGTCGGTTTCATAAAACCCCTCTTTTCTGAATCTATCATCCGCTTTACGCGGGTACATCCTTGAAATGGCCATAAGATAGCACATTTTTTCAAAGCCCGCCAGTGACGTTTTTATTTTTGTGGGACAACCCCTGCCTTTTGATTGTAAACGTTTACAACTCGAATTGCTTTTATTGTAATGTGTTTGCCATGCTCTGTCAATTCGCACTTTCTCCAAATTTTTGTCCGGAGCATAGCGCATATTGCCCATTTGCTTACAGAAAAGCAGGCTGCAAAGTCCCCACTTCGGGGAAATGGAGTGCAGGGACTGCACCCGGAGCCTGAAATGCGGGGGGCACCCTACTTGTATTATCGAATTGACTGTGTTATAATGGGGAACATCGGTTCGACGGCGCTCCTGCTCTTTTGTGTGCGGAAGCGCCAAGCGTGCGGAATACGACGTGAAAGGGGAAATACCATGAAAAGAACGGTGACCGTTCTCTCTTTGGTGCTGGTGCTGATTCTGACGATCGGTCTTGCCGGCTGCGGTGAAAGCGAGAAAAAGCAGGAAGCCATCGACAAGCATACAGAGGTTGCTCTCGCGTTCAACGGGGTTGCCACTCTCATTAATGAGAACAAGGAATGGATTGACAGTGATACGCTGGACGTCTACCGCCAGATGAGTGATCTGTTGAATCAGTACACCGAAATTCTGCAGGGGGATGCGGAGCTCGAGGATGCCAAGTATGATGAGATGATTGCCTGGTTCGATCAGGTCCTGACCTGGGTCAATGAAACAAAGACCTATATCGAGACCGAGCTCATCTCCGGCTGACGGCTCGTCGGTTGGTGCTAATCCCGAAATAACAGGGCCCGGCGCATTCATCCGGAAACGGATTGCGGCGCCGGGCCCTGTTATTTCGGAGCCCTTCTATCGATATTGTATACGATTGCAGTAAAGATAAAATAGGGAATGGAGCCGGCCCTCTCTCCCGAAACTGCCGCCGACAGACAGGACTAAGGCCGCCGCATAGAAAAGCTGCGCTCCGTTTTTGGACGGAGCGCAGCTTTTCTATGGAGCAGGCGATGGGAATCGAACCCACAACTGAGGCTTGGGAAGCCGCCATTTTACCACTAAACTACGCCTGCATTTTCGGTTGACTTCCATAGTGTAGCACAACACCGCGGGAAAATCAAGCCTTTTTTGCGGAAACTTCGGAAGAAACCGGTCGTTTTCTGTCATAGCTTTACCGATGCCAAAAAGCAGGCAGAGGCGGACTTTTGTATTCTGCGGCCGGAAACCGGGCAAAGAGGCCGGGATAAAGGGAATTTGAGAGAAAGAACGGTGCTTCTTTTATACAAAATGGAGAACATTACAAAAAGCGGTTTTTTTCACAAAAAAGCCTTGCATCCCTTGCCTAAACATGCTATAATTCTTACCGTACAAAGTGTGGGGTTTTATACCATAATCTGTATGGAGCATGGAAAAACTCGTGACGGATTTTTCTTTCCCGGCGAACGGCAATACGCGAAGACGGAAGAAGTCCGTCGATATTTTGCCTGAATTGTATTAAACGCTTAAGCTGTCAAAGGGGTGCTTGAAAATGCCGGCGCAGGAACAGGATCAACTGCGTAGAGAGGAATTGATGAAGGCCACGGTGAAGGTTGTGGCGGAAAAGGGACTGGAGAACACGGCTACCAACATGATTTGCAGTGAAAGCGGCGTCAATGTTGCCTACATATACCGCCTGTTTGAGAACAAGGAGGATTTGCTGGCCCGTACTTTTGCCGATGAGGACGAGAAATTCCTGAACTGGATTTTTCGTCACCTTCCTGTGCTGCGCTATGACAGCATGGAGTTTGAGCTGCGCTGCCGGACACTGTTTATGAAGTGCTGGGATTTTCTGCTGGAACGTCCGCAGGAATTGCTCTTTTATGTGCGCTATTATTCCTCGTCGTCGTTTTTGAAATATGCCTATACGGAGCATGAAAAGCGCTGTACACTGTTGGTGGATGCCATGAAAACGGCATTTCCCGATTCGGTGGATGTGCGCACGGTCCTTCACCATATTCTGGATACGCTGCTCAGTGCGGCCTCCAAGCAGGTCAGCAATCCGATCGACGGCGACGCAGAGGCGGCCGGAAAATGCTTCCAGCTGATTTTCAGCGTGGTGAAGAACTGTGTTAAGCAGGAGCCGTCGAAATAAAGAGCAGAAATGTGGCGGGATCGCGGCTTGCCGCTGCGAAGCACCCGCCCGAAGAGATCATTCGTTTTCTTATGTCAAAAGGAGTGTGAGTCTATGGAACAGGAAAAGAAGTCCGGACAGAAATCGGCCGTGAAAACGGTGATTATTGTGCTGGCGGTGCTGCTTGGCCTGAGCTTGGCCGCGCTGTGCGGTACCCTCATTTACCATAAACTGGCCGAGAGCGCGGGAGCGACGGTTTCCGTACCGGACAATTTGATTACACCGGACGAGGACACGGGAGGAACCAAGCCCTCCGCAGCGAGCTCGCCGGATACGTCGGAGGGGGCGCCCTCCGCAGACGGGACTGCGGGAACCTCAGCCGCCGGAACCGGAGAGACCGATGCGGCAGAGGAGCGGAAAGCAGTCTCCCTCCGTCTGTATAGCCGGCAGCCGGAGGAAAATACGGCGTTTTATGCGATGAACCTGTTCCCCGGTGACCGCGAGACCAAGTATTTTCGCGTGCAGGTGGCGTATCACGATAAAATCACGGTGCGCTATCACGCCGACATCCGCCAGGGCTCCGAAAAGCTCGCGGAGGTGCTGAAGGTGAAGATTACGCTGCTCTCCTCCGGACAGGAGCTGTATGACGGCCTGATGCGGGACATGCCGGAGAGCCTGAACTGCAATCTGTCCTCGGCTGAAAGCACGACGGAGGAGCTGTATTACGAGATTACGGCGTATCTGGATACGAGCGTGGGCAATGCCTACCAGAATCAAAATCTGACGGCGGACTTCCGCTGGTGGGTGGAGGAGACCGAAAACTTGGATCCGCTGCCGACAGGTGATAACGGATTGCTGCTGCCGCTTTTGCTGCTGTGCGGCGTGTCCGGTGCGGCCTGCCTGATTCTGCTGCTTATGCGTAAGCGCCGGGAGGAGGAAAACCATGGCTGAGACAAAAACCGCCAAGCGTTTGACCGGCGGAATTATTGTAATTATTGTACTGGTGCTGTGCCTGGCGCTGACCACCCTGGCGTTGGTATACGAGACGGTTTCGGTGGAAAATAACCGATTTCAGACGGGAATTGTGCATATCAACCTGAATGACGGAAATCCCGTGATCCGGGAGCACGAGTTTCTGTTTGAACCGGGCATGACCGTAGAAAAGAATTTCTTTATCGAGAACGACAGCACGGGAGACGTTTATTACCGTATTTACCTGGATCAGGTGTCCGGCGGACTGGCCGATGTGCTGACCGTGACGGTGCGGGACGGCGACAAGGTGCTGTATGCCGGAACGGCGCGGGAGCTGAGCGGCGAGTTGGTTCAGGCGGCCGATGATATGCTGAAGGTGGGCGAGCGCCGGAACCTGACTATGGTGTTCCATTACCCGGAGGAGACGGGTAACGAGACGCAGAACGCAGAGCTCACCTTTACCATCTGCGCCGAGGCAACACAGACCAAGAATAACCCGGAGCGTCTGTTTACGTGATTATCCGTGCAAATCCTGGGGCAAGCACACGGAACTCTGTGAAAGCGTCTTCGGGCAGCCGGAGAGTGCGGCGGCCGTTTTTTCTGCGGATACGGCGGCATAATGGTGGGGAACAGTAAGGAGTAAAACCGATGAAAGTATGGAATGCAGTGCGCAATATCCTGGTAGGCTTGGTCGTCGTCCTGGCGGTTTGTATGATGATTTTTACGGTCGTATCGGTGTCTACGTTTGACCGTTCCGACCGCAGTCTGTTCGGATATAAGGCCTTTATTGTATTGTCCGATTCTATGAGCAAAACGGATTTTGATGCGGGTGACCTTGTGCTGGTACGGGAGGTGGATCCCGCTACGCTGCAGGAGGGCGATATTATTGCCTATATCTCGCAGAATCAGGAAAACTACGGCGCGACCGTTACCCATAAAATCCGCAAGCTCACCACCGACGCAGGCGGCGAACCGGGCTTTGTTACCTACGGTACTACCACCGACACCGATGACGAGCTTGTAGTGACCTATCCGTATGTTCTCGGAAAATACAGCGGGCGTATTCCGAAGGTCGGTACATTCTTTCAGTTTTTGAAAAGCACACCCGGTTATATCGTTTGTATTCTCATTCCGTTTCTGCTCCTCATTCTGTTAGAGGGCATCCGCTGCATTCGTCTGTTCCGCAAATATAAGGCCGAACAGCAGGCAGAGTTACAGGCAGAAAAAGATAAGATTGAAGCCGACCGTGCCGAAACACAGCGTATGATGCAGGAGCTGCTGCAAATGAAAGCGCAGATGGAGGGGACGGAATCGTCTCAGACACCGGAAACACCGACTCAGAAGTCGGTAGCTTCCGGAACGGAGGCGGATTCTGCGGCACAGACTGTGCCGACCGATAAGGTGTAACCGCGGATTGTCGCGCTTACATAAAGAAATTGTTTGTCGGGACAGCCGAATGCGAGGAAGTGAGGCTTCTTACAGAACGCGCAGTCGTCGGTTCTGACATAGCACCTCCGTTTTGAGCCGACGGAACGGAGCGCGTCCGCAGTCCTGTCGGCAAAGAAAATGTAGGAGGTTTTATGTATGTCAAACCGTAAGTCTGCCAAACGGGCATTGCTCACGAGTGCACTGGCGATTGTGCTCTGCATGACGATGCTCATCGGCACCACGTTCGCGTGGTTCACCGACACCGCCTCGACCGGTGTCAACCGTATCGTGTCCGGAAATCTGGACATCGAGCTGGAGTACAAGAATAAGGGCACAGAGGCTTTCAAAAAGGCCGACGCGAATACGCCGGTGTTCGATGAGAACGCCCTGTGGGAGCCGGGCTATGTCGAATATGTCGTGTTGAAGCTGAGCAACGCGGGCTCGCTCGCGCTCAAGTACAAGCTCGGCATCAACATTGCCGCCGAGACCGACAGCACGAATGTCAGCGGGAATACGTTCAAGCTGTCCGATTACATCCGCTTTGCGGTGCTCGACGGCGATCAGAGCGGCTTGGGCCGTGACGCTCTGGTGGCTGCGGCTGACGGCAAGGACGCCGTGCTGAACACGGGCTATACGTCGGAGGAGACGCCTCTGAAGGCAACGGAAAGCAAGATTGTCACGCTGGTCGTGTGGATGCCGACAACGGTCGGCAACGAAGCCAACCACAAGACGGGTGTGGACGCTCCGGTCATCAAGCTCGGCATCAACGTAGCTGCCACGCAGTACACCTATGAAAAGGACAGCTTTAACGACCAGTACGACAAGGATGCCCAGTATCCGCCCAAGACCATTTCAGTAACGACGGCAGCGGAGTTCACCGCTGCGCTGAAGGATGCCAAAGCGGGTGACACGGTAAAGCTGGCAGCCTCTGTAACCGGCAGCAGCGCGTTTACGGTCAACAAGGAGCTTACCATTGACTTGAACGGTTATACCCTCAGCAGCACGGATAAAAATACGCTGAAGCTTGCGTCCGGAGCGGAGCTGACCGTGAAGGACAGCAGCGCCGATCAGAGCGGAAAGCTCAGCAACAGTTATGGCAAGGCCAATGTCACAATGATCGATCTTGTTGGGGCTCAGGCCAAGTTTACGTTGCTCAGCGGTACGCTGGAGGGTAATGCAAAGGATGATCTCTATTCTATCGTGATCGGCAACAGTAAGAAGAAGGAGTGCACGGTTACCATCGCCGGCGGAACGGTTACGGTTCCGGAGGGGCAGGTCAAAAGCCGTGCCATCAGCGCCAGCAAAGGCATGACTCTGAACATCTCCGGCGGCCAGATTATCGGCGGTTTGTACGGATTGGATCTGTATGCGGGCTCGCATGCCACGGTGACGGGCGGCAGAATTTTGGCAAACGCACTGGATGGCCGCACCGATGAGTACGGAACATCCTATGCGGTGCACGCCAAGGGCGAAGCAGTTCTCACGGTCGGTTCGCTGAGTGTGGAGAGCAGACCGGAAATCAAGGGAATAAAGTTTGAGTCGAGCGGCGTGAATACTGAACTCCCGACGATTACGCTGGTGAAGGGTGACATTACAAACCCGGTGTATTCGATGGAGAAAAAATACAACTACCCGCTGTTCAAGCTGGGGATTACGGCCGGTGCTCCCGTGACGTTCGCGGATGATACGGCGCACTATTTCCTGGCGGACGGTCTGCAGATGGTTCAGAACGGCAGCACGTGGAGCGTTGCCGCTCAATAAGGGATAACAGAGGTTTGTCCCCTCCCGCCCGCGGGCGGGAGGGGCAATCCGAGGGCGCAGGCAGAGGCTT
>URYX01000073.1 GCA_900552225.1 uncultured Oscillospiraceae bacterium
ACACCGGCCCGCGCGATGCCGCCCGCCATAATCTGTCCGATGGCGTAGGCCAGTGTTTTCAGCTCCTCCTTAAAGATGAAGCTGCTGGCTCCCATATTCCACAGAGACTGCACCGACAGCAGCATCAGGGTCAGCCACGCCGATTTGACGTTCGGCATCACAATCTGCCAGAAGATTTTCCAGCCGGAGGCCCCGTCGATGCGCGCCGCCTCCAGCAGGGAGTCCGGAATCTGCTCCATAAACTGCTTCATCAGATAGAGCCCCATCGGTGAGGCAAACGCCGGGACAATCAGGGCCAGATAGCTGTCGATCCAGTGCAGCTTGGCCATGAGGATATAGTTGGGAATGGCCGTGACGGTGGCGTTGAACATCAGCGCCAGCACAATCATATTGAAAATCACGGATTTGCCCGGGAATTTCTTTTTGGCAAGCGGATAGGCGCAGAGCGAGGCCAGGATGATATGACCGGCCGTGCCCGCCACGGTGATGAACACCGTATTGAACAGGTAGCGGGTAAACGGCACCCAGGAGGTATTCATCACCACCATCATGTCGCGGAAATTCTTCAGGGTAGGCGACACCGGCAGCAGCTTCGGCGGGAAAATCCACAGCTCATCCATCGGCTTGAAGGCGTTTCCTACGGTCAGCACCATCGGCAGGGCCGTGAATACCGCCGCAATCAGCAAAAGAATGAACAGCGCCGCCGTTCCGCCGAAGGAACGGTTGACCTTGCGGGTCAGATGCAGTTTCAAGCAAACTCCTCCTTCGACTCAGGTGCCCAGCTTGCGCAGCAGCTTCTGCACCAGCTGATTGGAGAGAATCATGATGGCAAACAGCACCACGGCAATGGCCGAGGCATAGCCCATTTCGAAGCGCACGTTGCCGAAATCCTGCAGATGATGCACCATGGTATGCAGAGCGTAGTTGGTGCTCGGGAAGCCGAACAGGCCGGAGATGACGTCGCCCATACCGAAGGAGCCGGTGATGCTGAGCACGGCGCTGAGCATCAGCTGGGGCTTCATGGAGGGGAGGGTAATATACCACAGCTCCTGCCAGCGGTTGCGGATGCCGTCCACGGCCCCCGCCTCATACAGACGCTTATCCACATTCTGAAAGCCCGCGATCAGCGACAGGAAGCTCGTGCCGAGGCTCAGCCACAGGATCACGAAAATGGCCGCCGGCATCATATAGGTCGGATCGGTCAGCCACTGGATCGGAGAATAGATGATATTCATCGACAGCAGCACACCGTTGAGCAGTCCGTAGGAATCGCCGCTGTAGATGATCTGCCAGATCATGTAGGCGCTCCCGCTGATGGAGGGCGCATAGAACAGCAGCGTCAGCAGCATACGGGTCTTGGGGGAGAATTCATTGACAAGCCACGCCAGAAACAGGCAGAGAAAATAACCCGCAGGGCCGGTCACCACCGCCAAAACCATGGTATTTTTCAGGGATTTCAGGAAAAGCGGGTCGTTCAGGAACAGCTTGAAATAGTTGCTCAGCCCCACAAAATCCGGGGCCTCCAGCACGTTGAAATAGGTGAGGCTCAGGAAAACGGAAGCCACAACCGGGATTACCGTAAAGAGAAAGAAAAGCACCAGATAGGGGAGCATAAACAGGTAATCCTCCCCGTACCGGCCGAAAAACGACCGGATGCGGCCCCCTCGGCGTATGGAACAGCGCATGCGTGTCACCTCTGCAAATAAAATGGCGGGTTCATCAGTCCAGCTTGAACTCCTGACGTTTGGAGCGAATCTCCTCATTGATGGTCATAACGGCCGAATTCAGCGTTTCGCGGATGTCCTTTCCGTTATAGACCACATCGCGGAAGGCAAAATCCAGATACCGCGAGGTAAAGTAGCCGCCCGGCACCTCCGGAACCGTGCGCACGCTCTCCCACTGTGTCTGAAGGGCCTGTGCGATATTCCGGTCCCAGCGAATCTGCTGCATGGCCTCCCGGTTGGCGGTAGCATACCGCGCCGCCGTCCCCATCACGCTCTCCAGCTCGTTGCCGTAGGCTGCCTGTGTCTCGGCCGAGCTGAACCACCGGATAAACTCCCAGGCACCCTCCGGGTCCTTCGCCTGGCTCATTATGACGGAGGCCGTTACCGTACCGATGGCCGTGCGGTCCCGCGTCCCGTCCTCCCGCACCGTATAGGGCAGCGGCTTCATGCCCCACAGGCCCTTGATCTCCGGTGCGAAAATGCTCAGCTGATTGTACGCGGTGAAATCCACGATGGCCAGCGGAATCTCGCCGGAGCGGAAGCGGTTGGCAAAATCAAAGGACAGCGGCTGCTTATAATCGCTGTAGAGCTCCGTGTAGGTTTCAAAGGCACGGATGCCCTCCGGCGAATTGCCGAGGCAGCTTTTCAGATCCTCGGAATACAGCTCTCCGCCGTTTTGCAGCAAAAACATAAGAAACGTATTGCAGCCCGAGGCCAGGCCGAGCTGGAGATAGCTTTTCTGAATCTTCGGCAAAGCGGACAGCAGCAGGCCGTCCCAGGTTTCCAGCTCCGTCAGCGGGATCTCCATTTCATCCAGAATGTCCTTCCGGTAAAACAGCATCGGGAAGCTCTGCGTTTCGGGAATTGCATACAGCGCATCGCCGTACCGGAACGGGGTAAGCGCGCTCGGATGGAACCGCGCCATGACCTCCTCCGCGCCGGAAAAGCCGGACAGATCACAGACGGCATGGCGGAAGGCGTAGTTCATCGGGTCCGCCTGCACCATCCCCAGGGAGACGTCGGGGCCGATGCCGGCCAGAGTGGCCGGCAGCAGCGAGCCGCCCGCCACCAGCTGAAGGTTGACGTTGATGCCGCGTGACCCGGAAAAGTCCTCGTTAATCAGCTGCTTGAGAATCTGCGCCTGATCCCGGCCGCCGCTCGTCCAGACGGTGATGCTGCGGTCGGCATCCGTATCCGTCACGCCCACGGCGCTGTAGTCCGTCACAAACGAGGAGAAAAACTGCAGCGTCGTGTGCTTCAGTCCCTCCCAGAACGATCCGTTGGCCTTCGGCAGCTTGCTGTCCGGGCCGCACAGCAGCCAATAATCCAGCTCGAGCGGCTGCTCCCGCGTCTCCGTGATCCAGGTGCTGAAGCTGCTGACATTGGTTTTGTAGTCCAGGATTGTGAAGGCGATGGTCTCCGGATCCTCCGCCATGGCGCGCAGCTGCAGAGTCAGGCGGTGGATGGCAGCGGTGCTCTGTCCCCCGCCCCGCGTCACGGATTGGATATCCGCCTCCAGCTCCGTCAGCAGCTCCGCCTGCGCGGACATGTTCCGGATGACGTCCGGAATCAGCTTATCGAACTGATAGTCCCGGTTGCCGTCCGGCTGAGGGCTGGTGATCATGATGACCTTGCGGTAAATCGTGTTCAGCTCGCTGAGGATTTTGTCCGCCCGCTGAATAAGCTCCGTGTACTGCCCCATTCCCGCCTCCAGGCGGAAGGTGTGCTTTCCTTTGGTCAGGTAGAACAGGAAGCCGCCCGGGCGCTCCTCGCTCTCTCCCAGCCTCAGCATATTCCATTGTCCGTCATAGGGAAATTCGATGTTTTCGACCTCCGCAAACGGAACCTCTCCGTCAATGTACAGCGTGCGGGACGAAACGTCGTTGTTTTTCAGCGACTGCCGGTATTTCAGCGCAATCGTATACAGCGCCGTCTCCTCGACCTCAACCTCCCATTCCACCCACTGGCCGGGGCTGTTCCAGTTCTCGCCGCCGAGAATGTTATACAGCACCTTGCGGTAATGATAGGGTGAAACGCCGGCCGAGACACGATCGGACATCGGATACAGGGTACGGTCCGATTTATAATCCGCCTGCTCCGCCTCCACCAGCCGCACCGTATCGGCCACCGGAGCCCCCGTTGCCTGCCAGCCGGCCAGCACCGTATCATAGGACTCCGCGTCTTTGGCTCCGACCAGCCGGATGCTGTACAGCAGCAGCGGCTCATACTGCGAAACCAGCCGCAGCGTATGCTCTCCGGGGGTCAGGTAAAGCTCCAGTGCCTTCCCCGCAAAGCCCGCCGGGTCCTGTATGTATTTCGTCAGGCGCTTGGGGTTTTCCACCTGACGCGGGCGAATCTGGTTGCCCGCCGAATCTACGGCGAAGGCACCGTCCGCGGCGGTTTCGTTGGAATACACCCGCTCAAACTCCACCTGATAGGCTTCCCGGAAGGGAAGGGCTCCGTCCAGCAGCACATCGCGGACAATCACGCGGCCGCTTCCCGCCACCGGCAGATAGGACACACAAATCCGGTAAAAGCCCTCCTGCTCCGCCGAAAACGTCCATTCGACATAGCCGCTCTCCGCGGTGTAGAGCCCGCCGTCCTGCGCACTGATGTCCTCCATATCGGATCGGTAGGCGTTCAGGTCCAGCGTAATTTCCGCCTGTGCGGAGCCCCCCTTCTGCGCCGCCCGGTATTCCTCATAGGATATGACGTCCTCTATACCGCTCTCCGATACCGCGCTTTCCGCCGGGGCTTCCGCTTCGGCCCCGGACGGCGACACGGACACACGGCCCTCCGCCGCAGCCATCATATTTCCGAACAAAATCGCCGCCCCCAGGAGGCCCAGTATCCTTTTCACCGTCAAAATTCATCCTTTCCCGCGGATCCAAAAACGATTTAAAACGCTTTAATGCATTTATCATAGCACACATGTCGCAATATGTAAAGTGATTTTTTGATTTTTTGTGATTTTTCTCTGTTTCGGTCGGAAATGCCCCGGAGCCGGTTCATATAGTAGGGTTTCACCTCGGATTTTTGTCGGGAGCATACCGGAAATCATCGGTTTTCCCATGGGAAAACAGCGGATTTTCTTAAATTTTAAAGCGTTTAAATTTACGGGCAAAAGGCGGGATCAGAGGAACGGAGCCGGAACAGAGAGGGAGCAACGTGTGCGGGAGGGTGTACAAAAAGCAGGTACGGCCCCGGTCGGGGCTGCACCTGCTTTTTGCCGTTCATGGGTTCATGGGTTCATGGGTTCATGGGTTCATGGGGCTCTGTAAAAACCGCCGGGCAGCCGTCCGCCTCCGTTCAGCGGGTCAGGCCCTCAACGAGCGCCTTGGTATCCCGGGCAATGACCAGCTCCTCGTTGGTCGGGATCACGAAGGCACGGATCTTGGAATCCTTGCCGCTGATTTCGATCTCCTGTCCGCGGGTGTTGTTGGCATCCTCGTCAATGGTCATGCCCATATACGCGAGGGATTCCATGATTTCCCGCCGCAGCAGGTACTGGTTCTCCCCGATGCCGGCCGTGAAAATCAGCGCATCCACGCCGCCGAGCGCCGCGATATAGCCGCCGATGTATTTTACAATCTGATACGTGCGCATATCCCACGCGAGGCGGGCGCGCTCGTTACCCTCCGCCACGGCCTTGGTGATGTCGCGGTCGTCACTCGAAATTCCGGAAATGCCGAGCATACCGGACTTCTTGTTCATGTATTCCGACATCTCGGCGGGGGTCATACCCTCCTTCTCCATCACAAATGTGACCGCGGAGGGATCCACCGCACCGCAGCGGGAGCCCATCATGAAGCCGTCGAGCGGCGTCAGACCCATCGTCGTGTCGATGACCCTGCCGTCCTTGACGGCGGCCAGGGAGGAACCGTTGCCGATATGGCAGCTGATGATGCGGGTGCCCTTGCCGTCCGGCTTGCCGAGCAGCTCGCAGCAGCGGGCCGAAACATACCGGTGGGAGGTGCCGTGGAAGCCGTAGCGGCGCACTGCATACTTCTCATAGCATTCGTAGGGCAGACCGAACATGTAGGCCTTCGGCGGCATGGTCTGATGGAATGCGGTGTCGAACACCACCACCTGCGGCACGTCCTTGCCGAAGGCGGCGATGGCAGCGTTGATACCCTGCACATGCGCCGCGTTATGCAGCGGGGCCAGCGGAATCAGCGATTCGATGCCGCGGATAACCTCGTCGTCCACCAGCACCGAGTGGTCGAACAGCGCGCCGCCCTGAACGATACGGTGGCCGATGGCGGCCACCTCGGACAGGTCGTCGATGACCTTGCCCTCTCCCTCGGTCAGCGCACGCTTGACCTGCTCAAACGCCGCCGTGTGGTTCTTCATCTCCACGGCCGCCTTGTACTCATAGCCGGTTCCCGTCTTATGGGTAAACAGGCCGTCGATGCCGATCCGTTCGCAGTTGCCCTTGGCCAGCACCTTTTCGCCGTCCATGTCGATCAGCTGATATTTCAGCGACGAGCTGCCGGCGTTGATCACCAGAATTTTCATACGTTCCTCCTAAAGACTGCCTTGCTTTTTTTGGCAAAATCCAGTATACTTTCCTTATTATAAACGCTTTCTTTCGATTTTTCAACTCTTTTTCAGGCGGGAAGGGAGGTTTTCTTTTGCGGATTGCGGGAATCGTGGCGGAATATAACCCGTTTCATAACGGGCACGCCTATCAGATCGAACAGACACGCTCGGAAACCGGAGGCGGGGCCACCCACGTGGTTGCCGTCATGAGCGGCTCGTTTATGCAGCGGGGGGAGCCGGCGCTGCTGCCGAAGGCCGACCGCGCCCGCATGGCCCTGGCCGGCGGGGCGGATCTGGTGCTGGAGCTGCCGCTGCCGTGGGCGCTCTCCTCAGCGGAGACCTTTGCCCGCGGGGCCGTTTCGCTGCTTTGCGCCCTGCGCTGTGTCGATGTTCTGTCCTTCGGCAGCGAGGAGGGAAATGCCGCTCCGCTGCGGCAGGCCGCCGCACTCATGGAGCAGCCGCGATTTACCTCGCTGCTGCGTTACCGCATGGAGGGCGGCAGCTCCTATCCGGAGGCGCGGCAGATGACGCTGACGGAGCTTGGCGGCGAGCGGCTCGGCCGCCTGCTCACGCAGCCAAACAACACCCTCGGCATAGAATACCTGCGGGCACTGCAGCAGGAGCAGAGCTCCATGGAGGTGTTCACCGTCCCGCGGCTCGGCGCCGCGCATGATGCCGTCCGGCCGCTCGGCAATGTGGCCTCGGCGGGATATATCCGCACGGTCCTCCGCGAGGGGCGGCTCATGAACGCCATCCCGTTCCTGCCGGCGGAAAGCGGCCGGATTCTGACGGAGGCCGCCGCGGCCGGGCGGGCCCCCGCCTCGGAGGCGCTCCTGGATCGCGCCGTTCTTTCCCGCCTGCGCCGTCTGACGCCGGAGGAGCTCTGCGGACTGCCGGCCGTGTCCGAGGGGATTGAGAATCGGCTGTACACCGCTATCCGGCAGGCCGATTCGCTCGAAGCGCTGCTGACCGCCCTCAAAACGCGGCGGTATCCGATGACACGGCTGCGCCGCCTCATCTACAGCGCTTTTCTCGGCGTCCGCGCCGGGGATACCGCCCTGCCGCCCCCGTATCTGCGCCCGCTCGGAGCCAACGAACGGGGGATGGAAATTCTCCGGGCCGCCAAGGCTGCGGGCTGTACGCTGCCGTTTCTGTCGCGGGCTTCCCGCGCCGAGCAGCTGGATGCGCACGGACAGCAGCTGCTGCGGCTGGAATATGCCGCCACCGACCAATATGCTCTGGCGCTCCCGCGTCCGCTCCCCTGCGGCTCCGATCTGACCGACGGACTGCAGAAGGGATAGCACGGGTCGGCGCAAGAGCTGCCGGACCGACGGATACGGAAAACGAAGAAGTCCGGCCTCCCCGAAATGCGGGGAGGCCGGACTTTGTCATGCGCTGTCTTATGGGCGGTTTATACTACACTCAAACGCTACATGCTGCGCCATCCGGTGGATGGGGCGAAATTACACTACGCTCAAACTTCCTCCCATCGTCATAGGCTCATCCTGATGTTTTGTACCTCTATGAAATTACACTACGCTCAAACCGTTCCGCAAAATGGACTGCAGACTGTTTTGTTTTGTACCTCTACGAAATTACACTACGCTCAAACAAATGTGCGAGGACGGGCTCACAGACGAGGGTTTTGTACCTCTATGAAATTACACTACGCTCAAACATCCATCCCTTTCTTTGTGTATGATTTTTGGTTTTGTACCTCTATGAAATTACACTACGCTCAAACTTCCGGGTGATTCTGAGTGCTTTTGTTACCGTTTTGTACCTCTATGAAATTACACTACGCTCAAACAATGAAAGAGTGGTATAATGGTATGCGAAAGTTTTGTACCTCTATGAAATTACACTACGCTCAAACATGTGCCTTGCGTATTCTCTGAACGGAGATGTTTTGTACCTCTATGAAATTACACTACGCTCAAACAATGAGTAACTCTGCTTGGGAAGCTGAGCGGTTTTGTACCTCTATGAAATTACACTACGCTCAAACCCTGTCTCTTATACACATCTCCGAGCCCACGAGACCT
>URYX01000074.1 GCA_900552225.1 uncultured Oscillospiraceae bacterium
GGGGATTTGGTCACTTTATAGCTACGATTCCAAGGCGGAAACCGTAACTATTAAGACGGCCTACGAGCCGACGCGCAGCATTACGCTGGCCACGGAAGAAGCGGTACAGGCTTCGTTCATCCTGAAGACGAACGCATCTCTGTTCAAGGATGGCGAGACCTACACGCTGACCGGTAAGTTCAAGGCAGATGTGACTGGCGAGATCGCCGGTACGATGGGCCACCATGCGTGGATTGAGACCGGAACGGCTGCCAAGGATCAGAAGTACACCTCCAGCACGAATGGTTGGGTGGACATCACCAACAAGGATGGAGAATTGATCACTTTCACGAACGCGAGTGCTCAAATTAAGTTCCAGACTTGGTTCATTAAGGGCTCTGTTTCCGTTGCTGACGTTGTTATCAAGGACAGCAAGGGCGAAGTGGTCTATGAACTGGCCAAGGACACCGACTTCTGGGCGGACGGTACCTACACGGACAAGAAGAATGACAATAAGGGAATTTGGGCGCTTTATAGCTACGATTCCAAGGCGGAGACCGTAACTATTAAGACTGCCTACGAGCCGACACGCGGGATCTCCCTTGAAAACGAGGAGTCTGTGCAGCCTGCTCTGATTCTGCTGCCGGGCAATTCGCTCTTTACCAAGGGCGAGACCTACACGCTGACCGGTAAGATCAAGTCGGATTATGCCGGAGAACTCGGTGCGAACGCTACCCATACCTGGATCGAGACCAAAGACGATGCCAAAGATAAGAAGTATGCGAAGGGCACCGACGGTTGGGAGGATATTCTGGCGGGCAACGGCCAGCCGCTGACCTTCAAGGGTGGCGACGCTCAGATCAACTTCCAGCTGTGGTTTGCGAAGGGCACGCTGTCGATTGCGGATGTCGTGATTAAGGACAGCAAGGGCGAAGTAGCTTACGACATGACCAAGGATGCCGACTTCTGGGAAGACGGCACGGTGGCTTATGAGACGATCGGAAAGAGCAAGAGCATTTGGCAGCTCTTCAGCTACAACTCAAAGCCCTATAACGTAACCGTTAAGACCAACACTGTGATTCCCACTCCCGATCCCGAACCGGAACCCGATCCCGAGTTCCCGACGGTGGAGGATATCCGCATTGCGCATGACAACACCGTCAACCGCGTGGTCGGCATCCGCTGCACCGAGAACATCAACCCGACCTTCACCATGTCTCTGCTGTACGATGCCGAGATGCTGGACGGCAAGACCGGCCCCTACACGGTGACCGCGAAGCTCAAGCTCTCCGACTATGCGGCGATGCAGGACGGCGGCAACGCGTTTGTGGACTTCGTGGTGGGTGACCAGACGGCCAACCAGGCGAAGTACACCGCGAACACCGACGGCTGGGTGGATGCCGAGTGGACGCTCGATACCAAGGGTCTGGATGCGAAAATGATCTTCGGTATGTACTATGCCTCCGGTGAATTCCTCGTGGCCGACCTGGTCATCAAGGATGCGAACGGCGAGCTGGTCTACTACATGGCCAATGACCCGGTGCTGTACGGCACGACCGATATGAAGCAGTACGCTTCCGATCCGTGGAGCGCGGCGGATTACGGCTCGGATAAGTCCAGCCTGATCTTCAGCACGACCAAGATGGAAGAGTATGTCCCGAACCGTGTGTTCACCATCACGCCGGATACCAGCGTGAAGAAACCCGCGATCAACCCGGTTATCATCATCAACACGGAGAGCGATAAGTTCGAGTCCGGCAAGACCTACACCCTGACCGGCAAGGTCAAGATCAACCTGACCGGCGAAATCACCGGCACGAGCAATACGATGAATGCCGGCTACGGCGGACGGTATCAGGGCACGACCAACGGCTGGATCAGCATCGTGGATAAGACCGGCAAGCCCTATACCTTCAAGGGCAAGACCGGCTACTTCACCTTCCTGATGTGGTATGCCACCGGTAACCTGTCGGTCGCTGACCTGACGATTACCGATGAGGACGGCGTTGTGGTCTACAGCATGGAGGGCGACCAGGAATTCCCGAGCACCAAGAACCGTTATTCGGCTATGTGGGGCGATCCGTATATTCTGGTGACGTATGGCGATCAGAATGCCTGCTGGTTCTCCTCCTACACCGCCGAAACCGTGACCGAGCACAAGGCGGAGGATTACTTGATGCCGACCTTCGAGCTCCCGTCCGCTGAGAACCCGGATCCGACGCCCGATCCCGATCCGACTCCCGATCCGACTCCCGATCCGGACAAGGATCCCGAAACCGGCGACCGCGCCTCCGCGCTGATCCCGGCGATCGTGCTGCTGGCCGGCGCTGCGGTGACCCTGACGGCGGTGCGCCGCCGCAAGGCTCGCTGAAATACGCAGCCCTGCACGCAGAAACACTTTTGAAGAATCTACACTTCGCCGGAAGTCGGCTCCCCTCGGGGTCGGCTTCCGGCGAAGCCGGACACACACATGGCGGCGCCCGCGGCGCGGGGACCGCCCGATCACAGGAAAGGGGTGGTCATCATCGCGGAATTGTCAAAAAGAATGACCGTCCGTGACAGAGCCGGTCGTAAGAATGTCTGGATCAAACGGTTGGTTGCTCTGTGCCGCTGGATTTTTCTGATCGGGATGAGCTACGTCATGCTCTATCCCGTCATTTACATGCTTTCATCGGGGTTTAAGTCGATTCAGGATGTCTACGACCCGACGGTGGTCTGGCTTCCGAAAAGCTCCTCGCTGCAGGCAATGAAGCTGGCACTGGAGGTCATGGACTACGGGAATTCTCTGCAGCGGACGCTTTGGATGACCCTGCCCACCGTATTGCTGCAGGTCGTGTCCTCGACGCTCGCGGGCTATGGCTTTGCCCGCTTCCGCTTCCGGGGGAATAAGCTCCTGTTCGACCTGCTGGTGTTCACCATCATCGTCCCCGTACAGACCTATATCATTCCGCTGTACGTGGACCTGACCCACTTTGATTTCTTCGGTATCGGCCGCATCGTAGGTCTGTTCAGCGGAAATCCGCTGACCGTCAACCTGCTCAATAAGGACATCGTGTTCTATCTCACCGGCCTGTTCGGGGCCGGCATCCGCAGCGGCCTGTACATTTTCATCCTGCGGCAGTTTTTCATCAACATGCCGAAGGAGCTGGAGGAGGCGGCCATGATCGACGGCTGCGGACCGTTTGCCACGTTCCGCCGGATCATGCTGCCGAATACCTCCTCGATTCTGGCGACGGTCGCGGTGTTCTCCGTGGTGTGGTACTGGAACGACTATTACCTGTCCTCCATGTATTACCGCTCCTCGTTCCCGCTGTCCGTCAACCTGACGAACCTGAGCTCGCTGCTCTCCACCAGCAACATGGTGACGGGCATTTCGACCCAGGAGCTTGCGTTCCTGCGGGAACCGATCCTGGCCTGTGGCTGCCTGATTACGGTGCTGCCGCTGCTGCTTTTCTACATAGTGGCGCAGCGCTTCTTTACCGAGGGCATGGAACGTTCCGGTATCGTGGGCTAAACGGGAAATTTTCACCGTGATGACAGAAAGGAAGATCCTGAATGAAGAAAATGGGGAAACGCTTACCGGCGATACTCGCTGTCCTGACGATCCTCCTGTGCGGCCTGATGGGCTGTACGCCCGGGACGGATACGTCAACCTCCGGCGGCTCGGCCGCCGGCCTGGAGGCCGAAAAAGGGAAGACGCTCTCGATCATGATTCCGGGTCATAACCCGAACTCCACCGAGGAGAGCGCCTGGCAGAATGCCGTTGTCAAGGAATTTAAAGAGAAGTATCCGGATGTCAACGTCGAATGGGTCGTGGCCGGCTGGGATTCCTGGTATACCAAGGTCATCGCCTGCATTTCGTCCAACGATCCGATCGACCTGATCAACGACGGCGCCAACAACAACCCGAAATTCGCGCTGAAGGGCGTAACGCAGCCGATCAACGACTACGTTGACCTGACCAACGAAAATCTGCACAAAGCCACGATGGACGCGGTGTTCTGCTACGATAATAAGTATTACGTGGCGGTCAGCGAGACCAATGTGGCCGTGGTGTATTATAACAAGACCATCATCGAGAACGAGGGCTTCCAGGATCCGCAGGAGCTGGTCGATAAGGGTGAATGGAACTGGACGAACTTCACGAAGCTTGCCAACAGCCTGACCGACACCAACTCCAAGCGCTGGGGCTTCGCCACCAACTATCCCTACCTGTTCTTCGGCGCCGATGCGACCAGCATGCTGACGCTCGACAACCAGTTCCGCTACACCCTGAACATCGATTCTCCCTCCATGAAGAACGCTCTGCAGATGATCCAGGATGGCTGGTACACCTCCAACTGGCAGGGCTGGGAGAACGATCCCTGGTCCACCTTCTATAAGGGCAGCGCCGTGATGCTGGGCGACTTCCAGTGGGTGGAGGCGCAGATTCTGCAGGCGCAGGAATACGGCCTGGCGGACTTTGAGTTCGGCGTGGTGCCCATGCCGACCGGCCCGGACAACACCGAGGGCGTATCTCCCATCACGGCGGCCGGCTGGGCCATCGGCAACGGCAGCGACTGCCCGAACTATACGGGTAAGCTGATCGATATGCTGGTGAACGGCCAGGCGGCGTACCTCGAGAAGCAGAACGCCAAGCTGGACGCGGCGCACGTAGCGCTGTACAAGCAGCTGGCGCAGAAGCCGTTCTGCACGAACAGCTATGACTCGGCCGTAGGCGGCGCGTTCGACATCTGCCAGGCGATCCAGCAGGGCCAGTCGATCAGTCAGGCCATCGAGGAGTTCAAGCCGATCTATCAGAGAAAGATCGATCAGGCCAACAGCGGCTCGCTCGAAGACGAAGAATAACAGACACAGCGGCACAACAGGGAAAGGATTTAATGAATGAGTAATCCGGTCAGCGTTTTAAGAGAAGATTACCGGGAGCTGGAGATTGCCCGCGACGGCAAGGTGCTGTGCGGTGTGGTCATTGCTCCGGATGCGCCGGAAAAGGTGACGGATGCGGCGAAGGACTTTGCCGATCTGCTCGAAACCATGTGCGGTGATCGGCCGCCGGTCACCACGACGGCGGAGCCTTTGCCGGAAATTCCGGTGTTTATCGGTGCCAGCCCGGAGACGGAGAGGCGCGGTGTCCCCGCGATGCGCGGCTATCCGGGACAAGAGGGATTCTGTCTGAAAAACGACCGGAATACCTGCCTGATCCTGCTCGGCAACGACGACGGCGACTATTACGGCACGGCCTTCGCCGTGACGGCGTTCTTTGAAAAGCTCGGCTGCGGCTGGTTCGGGCCGCAGGAGCTGTGGCAGGAGATTCCCCGCCGGGAGACGGTTTCCGTCGGCTATCTCGACGAGGTGCAGCATCCGCAGTTTATCAGCCGACAGAACAACGTGCTGCGTTATTTCCCCGAGGTGGGGCGCCGCTGGTATCTCGGCGGCGAGCGGCGCGTGGCGGGCCATGCGTTCCAGCTGATGTTCCCGTGGAAGACGGAGTTTGAGAAGCACCCGGATTGGTATTGCGAAATCAACGGCAAGCGCGATCCGATGGGGGTGGACTGGTGGCAGTTCTGCTACTCCAACCCCGAGCTCATCGAGTGCTTCGGTCAGAAGGTCATCGAAATCTTCGATAACGACCCAAAGCTGACGCAGTATTCCATCGCACTCAACGACGGCTGGTATGAGGGCTTCTGCGAGTGCGAGAACTGCCGCGCCATGGGCAGCACGCCGTCGGATATCGCCGTGGAATTCGCCAACCGCATTGCGCGGGTGGTGGCGCGGAAATATCCCGACCGCATCCTGACCTTCCTGGCCTACTTCCCGACCTATTTCCCGCCGACGCACGCCGTCACGCCCGAGCCGAACGTCGAGGTGATGTTCTGCAAGGAATGTGACATGTTTGCGCCGGTGGACAAGGGCCCGGATAACGGCTACCATCTGCGCTACGACTTCGAGTCGAGCAAGAACCGCTATCCGGAGCCGTGGAAGTACAATTTTGAGAAATGGTGCGCCCTGGTGCCGTATAAGCACCGCGCCATCTGGGATTGGTACTGCATCGCTGCGGCCTGCCCCACGTGGAAGGATATCCCGTGGGTGCAGGGGGACGTGGCCACCCGCAACCATCGCTACTGGAGCGATCACGGCATTTCCTATCTCTACAACGACCAGGGGCCGCTGCCCGCCTTCTACGAGGACGGCGACAGCTTCGCCCTCCGCTGGCCCCTTTGGTATGTCAATGCCAAGGGCATGTGGGATAAGGACCTGACCGGCTCCGATATGCTGCTGGATGCCTGCCGCAAGCTGTACGGCGAAGCGGCAGATCTGATGTTTGCTTATTACAGCGCCCTGGCGGATGTGGCGAAGCATAACACCGCCAAAACCATTGCGTGGCACCCGCCCGCAGCGTTTGAGGTGTATACCCCGGAGAGCGTGGAACGGATCGACCGCATCCTGCGGGCGGTGCGGGCCCTGCTGCCGGAGACCTCCGGCAAGGTGAAGCTCCGTTTGGAGGCGCAGCTTGCCCTGTGGGATAAGGCCCGCGCGATTATCGAAAGTAAGGAGGATAAACGTGTATGAAACAGAATGTGACTCGCATAGTGGCTTTTTTGCTGGCCGCGGTTCTGTTGATGGCGGTCGGCTGCAATAGGTCGCCGGACGCCAGCGGAGATTCTTCGACGGATCCGTCGAACAGCACATCGGGCGGAACGGACGGGGACGGCACTCAGCCGACCGGAGGAGACTCCTCGACGGACGGAACCGATCCGTCGGACACCACCGGCTCCGATGCCACCAATCCGCCGACCACCCCGACCACCGTTCCCACGGAGCCGTCCTCGACCTCGCTCGACCTTGTGCTGGACGGTGTGGGCAAGTCCACCATCGTGATTGCGCAGGACGCGTCCGAGAAGGTGACCGCGGCGGCGGAGGATCTGCAGGATTACATCAGCCGGATTACCGGCGTGACCCTGCCCATCGGCTATGACAGCAAGGACCGTACCTCCGGCAACTATATCCTGGTCGGCCCCTCCAAGTATACTCAGAAGTGCGGCGTGGAGACGCCGACCGGCTATCCGGATAACGAGAAGATCGTTCTGAAGCGGGTCGATAACTATCTGATCCTGCTCGGCAACGACGACGGGGCCTTTACCGGAACCCAGTTCGCCGTCACGGCCTTTTTGGAGAAGCTCGGCTGCGGCTGGTTCGGCACCACGGATCTGTGGACGGTGGTGCCCTCGCTGAAGAACATCTGCATCGAGCAGATGGACGAGGTCAAGACGCCGAAATTCACCTCCCGCTCCACGAACATCATGAATTCCTATAAGCAGATCGGCATGCGCTGGTATCAGGGCGGCGAGAAGGTGCTGACCGGCCACGGTCTGCCGCTGCTCGTGCCGCAGTCGATGTTCTCGACGCACCCGGAGTGGTTCAGCGAAATCAACGGCAAGCGCGACAACAGCGCCCGCTGGTGGCAGTATTGCTATTCCAATCAGGAATTCGCCAAGTACGTCGGCCAGAAGGTCATCGAGTACTTCGACGCGAACCCCACGCTGATGGTGTTCCCGATCATCGCCAACGACGGCTGGGAGGACGATTGGTGCACCTGCAGCGAATGCCTGAAGTACCGCAGTGCCTCGAAGGGTGAGGACGCCACGCTGATGGCGGTGTTCGCCAACCGCGTGGCCAAGGTGGTGGCGACCAAGTATCCGGAGCGCCGCCTGCAGCTGCTCAGCTATCACTCGACCTATACGGCCCCCAAGACCAGTGTTCAGCTGGAGCCGAACGTGGAGATGATGTTCTGCAAGGAAACGAGCATGACGCGTCCGATAACCTCCGATTACTTCAAGAAGGGCTATAACTCGATTACGCACAACACCTATACCACCTCGTGGAAGCAGAACTTCACGACCTACATCGATCGCCTGAAGCCGAAGACGATCTCCGTCTGGGTGTGGTACTGCGTGGCGGCGGATCAGACGATGTGGGCCAATATTCCGTGGGTACAGGGCCAGGTGGCCATCGATGACCAGAACTGGTGGAAGAGCCAGGGGGCCCGCTATGTATTCTACGATCAGGGCCCGCTGATGGCCTACCATGAGACCGGTAACAGCTTCCCGCTGCGCTGGCCGCTGTGGTATGTGGCCTCCAAGGGTGCATGGGATGCGAGCCTGAGCGCGAACGACATTCTGTCGGATGCGTGCAGCAAGCTGTTCGGCAAAGCGGGCCAGGCGATGCTCGGCTATTATAATGCTTTGGCGGCGGCGAGTGAGCAGACGCAGGGCGAGAGCATCACGTG
>URYX01000075.1 GCA_900552225.1 uncultured Oscillospiraceae bacterium
GAGGCGCACTCCTTGCCCCTGCAGCCTTTCAGACAGCCTCCGAGCTTGTCAAAAATATAGTTTTTTGACAAGCTCAAATGCCCTCCGACGCCTGTCGGAGGGCATTTTGCTGTGTGCGGCGCGGGGTTACAGGCGCTCACGGATGGCGGCGTTGACGCGCTCCCGCAGCTGCAGCAGATAATCCGCGCTGCGCGGGTAGGAGGAGAAGGTGATCGGCGCGTCGAGGCCGTCCTCGATCAGATGCATCACAAATTCCCGGTCATACAGCTGCTCGCACAGCTGCAGCGCGCGGACGTCGGTAAATGCCTCCTTCAGCACCAGAAAGTGCAGCGTGTCCAGAGCGGTGCCGTCCGCCTTGGGATAGACGCAGAAGGCGTCGCCGGCCGGCACGAAGTAATCGCCGCAGGGATCCTGAAACGGATTGACGAGACTGTCGGCGTAGCGGTTGTAGTAGGAATTGAAGCCCCAGTGCAGGAAGCCCTCGATGCGGTATTTGTAGAGCTGCACCCCGAGAATCCGGTTGCGGGCGGAGGGCATGGCCAGCATCCGGTTGGAGACATCGGTATGCTGCACGCAGCAGTAATACGTCCACAGATGCGGGACGCCGGCCTCCAAAAACGGCTCGATGTGGTTGTTGGCGGGGACGGGATATTCTACGGCCCCGCTGCGGTAGAATTCAAAGCTGGAGAGTGCGTCCATGATGGGATAATCCTTCAGCAGGTCCGCCACCTGCGCCCTGGCGGCGCAGTAGCTCTCCCAATGCTCCATCGAGGGCTCGTCGGAGATGTGGAACCGGCACATGCCGTCCACATCCTTGCGGCGGAGAAACTCCAGCAACTGCGGCAGGAAGCGGCGCAGGAAGGCGCCGTAGGCCTCGCCGCCGGCCTCGGTGTCCCAGCCGAAGATGCGCCGGTATTCCCCGTCCACGGTGGCCATGATTTTGGGGGCGTGAGCGGCACCCCACTGGGTAAACAGGTGGCAGATTTCGATGGCCTTGACGCGGTATTTCAGCAAAAGGTCGATGAAGCGGTCCAGCTTTTCAAAATCGAAGTGCCAGACGCCGTTCTCCACGGTGATTTCCACCAGCTGGTGTGTGGGGCGCTCCCGGCCGACGGCGGTATCCAGCGGCACGGTAAAAACGGGGGTAAGAATCATGTTGACGCCGCCGTCCGTCGCCGCCTTCAGAAAGTTCTCGATAATCTCCCAGTGCCGCTCGGAATACATGGGGACATGGTAATAATCGGCCAGGCAGTCCACATAAAACCACTGCGTGTGAAGTAGGGTCGGCTCGGGCAGCAGAGCACCGACGATCTCGACCGACAGTGTGGCGGAGCCGTAGAGTGCGCCGCTGTCCGGATCATACAGCTCCAGGGTCAGCGGGTACACCCCGGCCGGGAGCTGCCCCTCCGGCCGCACGTCCACCCACAGGCAGCAGAGCTGCCGCGCCGGAATCAGAGCGCAGCCGTGATAACGCAGCGGGGCCAGCAGATCGGGGTAGAGCCCCGGCTCCGTGCGCAGCAGGTTGCCGTCGTTGACGCCGTGATACATGGCCATGGGGACGTGCACCTGCTCCACGGAGCGCAGGGTGACGCAGTCCGCAAGCGGGGAGACGACCCGTACCCCGGCGGTCAGCTTGTCGTATACGGCATCGTCCGTCTCCTCCATGAGAAGCTGGACAGACAGATGTTCGTTTTGCAGCATGGAGATATGCCGCAGCTCCGGCTTGCTGTCGAAGCGCTCGTCGGTAAAGCACTTTTCCAGGGAGGAGATAAAGCGAAGATGCAGGGAATCGCGCATGGCAGATACACTCCTTATCGGTTCGGATGTTATGTGGGGCGGCCGCTCTCGCCTTCGGCCTCTCCGTCGGGCTTGTCATCGGTGGTAAAGGGGTTGTGGGCCTTGATGGTGGCTGCATACTGCGTCGGCGTATAGCCGGTGCGGCTGTGGAACTGCTTGGAGAAATGCTGGATGGAGGAATAGGACAGCAGATCGGAGATTTCGCTGACGGAATAGATGCCCTTGCGCAGCAGACGCTTAGCCTCCTCAATCTTCATGTCCGTGAAATACCGGATCATGGTGGTGCCGGTGACATTGCGGAACAGCGTTTTGATGCAGGTGGGGCTGAGGCGTGTGTGCCGGCAGACGTCCTCGATGGAAATGCGCCGGTAGAGGTTGTCGTGCAGGAAGTTGATGATCTTATTGGCGCGCTCGTTGTCGGTCATTTCCCGGATCGTGGTCTGAATATCGGGCTGGGCGGCCTCCTCCCGACGGATCAGCGAAATCATCAGGGATTCCAGATGGGCGGCGATGAGCTGCTCGGCACCGAACAGCTGCTCGGTGCGGCGGATCAGCTCGCAGCTTGTGTAGAATTCGAGCGGGCCGGAAAACGCATGGCGCGCCTCGGCAATGATGGAGTTGACGGAGCGAATCTGATGCTTCGACAGCGTCAGAATCCGGTCGGCAATCTGCATCAGCTCCGGCGCCCGGCAGGTAAAGCTGACGATGATCATGTTGACGGGCTCCGTCTGTGTGGCGTGGTGGGAGTGGAAGAAGTTGGGGGAATAGAGGATGGCCTCGCCGGCCTTCATCGACTGCTCACGTCCGTCGAGACGAATCAGCAGCTCGCCGCGGTCGATGTACATCAGCTCCCAGAAGTTGTGGGACTCTCCGTCGAACCGGTACTTGGGCGGCTGCTCAAAATAGAAGATGGTGATGACCTCATCCACCACCACCGGCTTTCGGAGCCTGGTAAAGACAAATTGGTTAAAATCGGACGACATGACGCTTCACCTCCGGCACGGTATCTTCTTTATACATTATAGCGGACTGCGGCCTTTTTGGCAACAAATTTTTTGAAATTCCTTAAAATATATAAAATAAATGTCCGAATCGGAAACTGGAAGTTTGCCGAATCGGAAAACTTCAACGATGCCTGTCCGAAAAGGCAGCGGAATAGATTGTCCGAATCTATAAAACAGAGGGCGGAGGGAGGCACCGATGCCCTTGCGAGAAGAAAATTGCACATTTCATGAAAAAAGACATCCAAAAGACGAGAAAGTGTCCTCATTGACTAAAAGGATGTCTTTATATATGATGACATTTACGGCGGGGGATGGTATACTGGGCACATAGCGAAAACGGGCCCCGAAAAACGGCCGGACGGATACGGCGGCCGGGCGGGGCTCCTTCGGAAAACGGGGGCGTTACAGTCCGGCGGATGAGGAGAAGAAATGTCTATGGAAAAACAGATTCGTGTGGCCGTTATCGGCTGCGGAGGACGCGGCATGGGAGCATATGCCCCGTATGTCAACGACTTTGATAACGTATCGCTGGTGGCGGCGGCCGAGCCGATTGCCGAGCGCCGCGAGGAATTTGCGAGACGGTATGGGCTTCGGCCGGAAAACTGCTATGAAACGGCGGAGGAATTTTTCTCGGCCCCCCGCGAGGTGGATGTGGTGTTCATCTGTACGCAGGACCGGCAGCATTACGGACATGTGATGGCCGCACTGGAGCGGGGGTATGACATCCTGCTCGAAAAGCCGATTTCCTACCGCCCGGAGCACTGCCTTGAAATTGCGAAAAGGGCGGCGGAGCTCGGCCGCCGTATCATGGTGTGCCATGTACTGCGGTATACGCCGTTTTATCAGAAGGTCAAGGAGCTGATCACGGAGGGCACAATCGGCCGGGTGATGTCGGTGCATCAGTTTGAGGATGTGGGCTGGGGGCATTATGCCCACAGCTTTGTCCGCGGGCTCTGGCACAATTCGGACGAGACCTCTCCGATGATTCTGGCCAAATGCTGCCATGACCTGGATATTCTGCTGTGGCTGGTCGGTGCCGACTGTGAAAAGGTGTCCTCGTTCGGCAAGCTGTCCAACTTTGTGGCGGAAAATGCTCCGTGGGACGGCGAGCGTTGCACGCCGGAATGTCCGCAGTATACCACCTGCCCCTATTGCGCGGAAAAGGTGTACCACAGTCCCGAATGGAAGTGGGCGCAGGGTGCAGTGGTGCTCCATCCGACCGAGGAGCGGCTGCAGAAGGCGCTGGAGACCGGGCCCTTCGGCCGCTGTGTCTACCACTGCGACAACAACGTGGTGGATCATCAGATCGTCAATATGCAGTTTGCGGGCGGGGTGACCGCCTCGCTGACCATGTGTGCCTTTACGCAGGAGATGACCCGTGAGCTGAAGGTGATGGGAACGCTCGGGGAGATCAACGGTGATATGGAGAAAAACCGGATCGTGGTACGCTGCTTCGGGGAGGAGCCGGAGACCATCGATGTCACGAAGCTGGCTACCGACCTGTCGGGTCACGGCGGCGGTGAAAACCGGATGCTGCGGGATCTGTTCGCTCTGGTGCGCGGCGATACGGAGACCTGTGCGCTGACCTCTGTCGAGCAGTCGGTGCAGAGCCATATCATGGCCTTTGCCAGCGAGCGCTCCCGCGTTGAGGGCGGCCGCGTCGTGCCGCTGGAGGAGATTTACGCGGAGCACCGCTGAGCGGGCGGAGTATACGGAAACGAAAACCACGGAGGGACGGCAGAGATGGGACAGCGGGAGCAAGTGTGGAATACACAGTGGCAGTTTGCGCCGGCCCCGGGGCTGACGCAGGAGCGCTGGAACGGGCGGCTGGAGCACGGAGACTTTGTCCCGGTGACACTGCCGCATACCTGCCGGGAGCTGCCCTTCGACAGCTTTGACGAGCGGGTGACGCAGGGTGTCTGGGTGTACCGCAAGGTGTTTCCGTGGTGTGAGGAGTACACGGGCCGGCGGCTGGCCCTGCGCTTTGACGGCGTTATGTGCTGTGCCGCGGTGGCGGTCAACGGGCAGATTGTCGCCCGCCATGAGGGCGGGTTTACGCCCTTTACCGCGGAGCTGACCGACTGCCTGGTCCCTGAGGCGGACAACTGCGTGGAGGTCTGGGTGGATTCCTCGGAGAATCCGGAGGTGGCGCCGTTTGGCGGCGTCATCGACTATCTGACCTTCGGCGGCATTTACCGGGATGTGACGCTCCTGATCACCGATCCCTCCTATACGGAGGATGTGCGGGTATGGGGCGAGGAGCTGCTGACGGCGCATCCCCGCTTCGGCGCGGAGGTGACGCTCGGCGGCGTGCCCGCTGCGGCGGGAATGCAGCTGACACTGACGCTGACGGAGGCCGGGGGCGCGGTGTGCCTTAGGCTGACGCAGCCGCTTGCGGAGGGGCAGCAAACGGCCGTGTTTTCCGCACCGTTTCCGAACGGTGAGGCTCACCTGTGGTCGGTGGACGACCCGTATCGCTATACCGTGCGGTGCACCCTCTCACGCGGCGGGGCCCCGATTGACTGCCTGGAGCTGCGCACGGGATTCCGCGAGGCGCGGTTTACCGCAGACGGATTTATGCTCAACGGACGCAGGCTGCCGCTGGTGGGGGCCAACCGCCATCAGGCCTATCCCTATGTGGGGTATGCCATGCCGCGGCGTGTGCAGCGGAAGGATGCCGATATTTTGAAATACGAGTGGGGGCTTAACCTGGTGCGCACCTCGCACTATCCGCAGTCCCCGCATTTCCTGGAGCGCTGCGACGAGATCGGGCTGCTGGTGTTTGAGGAGCTGCCCGGCTGGCACCATATCGGGGATGAGGCGTGGAAGCGCAATGCGCAGCGGCAGCTGGAGGAGATGATTGTCCGCGACCGCAGCCGTCCCTCGGTGATTCTGTGGGGCGTGCGGATCAACGAATCGCTCGACGACCATACCTTTTATACCGAAAACAATGCGCTGGCACACCGTCTGGATCCCACCCGCCCGACGGCTGGTGTGCGCGCCATTCTGTCAAGCGAGTTTCTGGAGGATGTCTTTACCTTCAACGAGTTTATTTACGACGGCACGGGCCGCCCGATCCGGCCGCAGCAGGAGGTCACGGGGCTTGACCGTAAGGTGCCCTATCTGATCACCGAGTTTGCGGGGCATATGTATCCCGCCAAGCGGTTTGACGCGGAGGAGCGGCTGGTGGAGCACGCGCTGCGTCATGCCCGTGTGCAGGATGCGGTGCGCGGCGACGATACCGTGTGCGGCGCGGTGTTCTGGTGTGCATTTGATTACAACACCCACTGCGAATTCGGCAGCGGCAGCCGCGTCTGCTTCCATGGAGTGAGCGATGCCTTCCGGCTGCCGAAATATGCGGCGTGGTTTTACGAGAGTCAGATCGATCCGTCGGTGCGCGGGGTGCTGTATCCGGCTTCCGTGATGTCGATGGGCGAGCGCAGCGGCAGCGGACTGACGCCGCTGGTGATCTTCACCAACCACGAGCGGGTGAGGCTGTACTCGGGAGATACGCTGCTCGGGGAGTACTTTCCCGACCGGGAGCATTATCCGCACCTGCCGCATCCGCCGGTGATTGCCTCGGAGGGACTCGGGTTCCTGTGGGGCGATTTCTGGCAGGGAATCACGGTGGAGGCCTATGACGGAGACGCGATGGTACAGCGGGTGCAGTATGCCCGCGCGCCGTATGCCGACCGCCTGTGCCTGACGGCGGACGATACGGAGCTGGAGGCCGACGGCAGCGATGCCACCCGCGTGGTGATTTCGCTGCTCGACCAGGCCGGCCATCCGATGGTGTATACCCGTGCGGCGGCGCGGCTGCGGCTGGAGGGGAAGGCCTCTCTGATCGGGCCGCGGATTGTCCCGCTGATCGGCGGCTCGGCAGCCTGCTGGATTCGGGCCGGCGAGGAGCCGGGAGAGGTGACGCTGTATGCGGAAACGGAGACGCACCGTGCGAAGCCGCTTTCCCTGATACTACGACAGAAAGGACGGAGCACGCAGTGAAACGGAAGCTGATCGCCTATCTGGCCGCGTTTGGCGTGGCGGTGTCGCTCTGTCTGCCGCTGCAGGCGGCCGGGCAGCCGGTGCATGACGCCGATTGGTTTGACGGGCGGTATATGGAGAGCGATACGGATTACGGAAGCTATCGGCGGGCACACGGTGCCGCCGGAGCGGCTGCAGGCGCGCCGACGGAGATACGTGCGGAGCAGCTGATTCCCGTCGGCGGGGCGGAGACGGTGCAGGCCGGCGGCGAGGCCGGGGTGCGGCTGAGCGCCGTGAACCAGGCGGTGCAGGCGGCCTTTACGGTGGAGACGGAGGGCTATTACACCGTGGAGCTCCGCTACTATACCGATGACCGTGAATCGCGGAATGTGGAGGCGGCGCTGGAGCTGGACGGCGATGTGCCGTTCCGCAATGCCGCGCGCCTGACCCTCAGCCGCCTGTGGCAGGATGAGGGCCCGATCCGCACGAATGAGCAGACCGGCAACCAGGCGGCACCCCGGCAGCAAATGGTGCCGGGCTGGCAGACGGTGACGCTGCAGAGCCGCGAGGGGGAGTACCGGGAGGCCTATGCGCTGTATCTGACGGCCGGGGAGCACCGGCTCGGACTGACGCTGCTGGAGAGTACGATGACGGTGGGCGGCTTTACGCTGCGCCCGGAGACGGCTCTGCCGGATTACGAGGCCTATGCGGCCGGACAGGCGGGGGAGGACCGGGTGCCGTCCGATTACCGCGAGACGTGGCAGGCCGAGGCGGTCTCGCTTAAATCCTCCGGAACCTTCAGTCCCTCCGCCGACCGCACCAGCCCGCATAACGAGCCGTATCATGTGTCGCAGATCCGCATCAATGTCATCGGCGGCAACTGGAGCAGCTGTGGGGATTGGATCGAATGGCGCATCCGGGTGCCGGAGGACGGGTGGTATCAGCTGCATTTCCGCTACCGTCAGGATGCCAACAAGGGACTTCCCTCCCACCGGAGTCTGAGTGTGGACGGCGCAGTGCCGTTTGCCGAGGCCGCGCAGCTGGCGTTTGCCTACACGGAGTCCTTTGCCTCTTATTCGCTGTCGGACGCATCCGGCCGTCCGCTGCCGCTGTATCTGACGGCGGGGGAGCATACCCTGCGGCTGACGGTGACAGCGGGGGAGCTGTCGGAGGCGGTGTATGCCCTGACCGACACGCTGAATGAGCTCAATACGGTCTACCGTGAAATTCTGATGATTACCGGAGTCAATCCGGATCAGTATACCGATTACGATCTGGACACGGCCGTCCCGCAGCTGCGGGAGCGGCTGGCGGCGTCCTCGGCGGCGCTGAAGCAGGCCTATGCGGCGGTGCAGACGCTGTCCGGCGGCCGCGGCAATCAGGCGGAGCTGCTGAACCGCTTTGCGGCGCAGTTGGACAGTTTCGGGGAGAAAATT
>URYX01000076.1 GCA_900552225.1 uncultured Oscillospiraceae bacterium
GGGCCTCCGTTACGGCGGCCGCCACGTATTCGGGGCGCTTACGGCGCCCTTCGATTTTGAAGGAGCAGACACCCGCCTCCCACAGAGCGGGGATGCGGTCAAGAATCGAGAGATCACGGAGACTGAGGCAGGCGGTATCCCGGGCTTCCCGGACGGTTCCCGCCGGGGCAAAGGGCAGCCGGCAGGCCTGTGCACAGCGTCCGCGGTTGCCGCTGCGCCCGCCGAGCATGGCGGACAGATAGCACTGCCCGGAGACGCTCATGCACAGCGCACCGTGCACAAATACCTCGAGCTCCGCACCGAGTCCGGCGCAGGCCCGGATTTCCTCGGCCGACATTTCGCGCGCCAGTACCACACGGGAAAAGCCGAGTGCTGCCAGCTGGCGTACCCCCTCCGGCGTATGACAGGCAAGCTGTGTTGAGGCGTGAAGCGGCAGGGAGGGGGCGGCCTCACGGCACAGACGCGCCAGGCCGAGGTCCTGTACGATGAGGGCGTCTACCCCGGCATCGCAGGCCTCCCGGACGGACTGCAGCGCCTCCGGCAGCTCGGTCTCACGGAGCAGGGTGTTCATGGTCAGATGCACCGAAACGCCGCGGGTGTGGCAGTAGGAGACGATATCGGCAAGAGACAGGGAGCCGAAATCCTCGGCTCCCTGTCTTGCATGAAACGGGCCGTGGCCGAGATAGACGGCATCCGCCCCGCAGCGCACGGAGGCCTCCAGCATTTCCGCAGAGCCGACGGGCGCTAAAATTTCCGGCCGTGAGCGGTTCATTCGCCCAACCGCGCTTTCAGTGCCGCATTTTCGCGGCGCAGCTGCTCCAGCTCCCGCCGCGCGGCTTCCGCCTCGGTGCGGCTGCGGTGGCTGTCATCCAAAAAGCCCTTCATCTGTCCGCGCAGGTTGTCTGCCGAGGCCTCGGCCTTGCGGGCCAAATCGGCGTTGTTCAGCGCGGTCAGCACGGCCGCCATGGTCGTGGAAATACGGCTGCTGCTGTCCATCAGCTCCCGCATGGAGCGATCGACCTGAGCGCCGAGCTCCGCCATATACGCAGGCTCCTCCTCCGAGGAAACCACATAATCCGATCCGGCAATATTCAGCTTCACCTTATTGAATGCCATCCAAAATCACTCCTTTTTGCGCTGTGTCCGGATGCTCTCCGGATTCCTTGGGCCTCATCAGTCCGTGCCGCCGCAGAAATTCCGTCATGGTGCAGGCCTGCTTTCGGGCAACGGTACGCAGGTTCAAATAGAGCCGGTGATCCCGGTCCTGTACGGCGGACAGGGTCGGAATGCCGTCCGGGAAAGCCTGTGAAAGCTCCCGCAAGAGTCGGTCCCGCGCCTCGGGAGAGAGGGACGGAGAGGGGCGTCCGCCCGCGCTGCGCCGGTATTCAAAGCCGCCGAGGGCGAAAAATCCGTCGAGGTCACCTTCCATGCCCAGGCGGTGCCGGAGCTGTGCTCCGCGCTCGGCCAGCTTTTTGTGTCCTGTATTCAGGCGCGTGATCACCCCGTCCGGATAGGCGGCCCGGAGCTTTTCAAAGTATTTTTCCAGCTTCCGGCGCAGCGACGGATCCTGCAGAAGCTCCACCAGACGATCCGCGTCGGCGTCATCCACCGACAGATACAGCAGCTTGTCCGCCGCATCCGTGCACGGGCCGAAAAAACGTTCCAACAGACGCATCCGTTTGTTCTCTCCTCTCCGAAATTGTGTCCCTGGGGCGGACCGGACGTTACGGGCTGACGGCTATGATAAAAGCCGAACGGCCCCTGCCAGTTTTTATGGGGCCTTGCGGGACACCCGTTTCGCGTTCACAGACGATTCATATATTATCAGTATAACATACGGTAACCGGAAAATCTACCCCCATTTTCGAGAGAAACGGAGGTTTTCGATGGGATTTTTTGGGGCTGTCCGGAGGAAAATACGGAAAGGGGTGGACAATTCGAGCAAAATGTGGTAAAGTACTATCGTATTCTGCGCTCCTATGCCCTCGCCGGAAAAACGGCGAAAAAATCGGAAAACCGACAGGCGGCGCAGGGAAGTCCGCAACGGGCTTCCGAGTAAGGAGGACTTCTATGGTGACCGTTTCGGCTTCTGTCGTAACGCATAACAGCGCAGCCGTGATTGAACAGCTGCTGGATTCTCTGTATACACATACCCGCGGTGTGGAGCTGCAGGTTTATGTGGTGGACAATGCGTCTACGGACGACACACTGGACCGGGTGCGGGCCTCGTTCCCTCAGGCCGTTTTGCTTCCGCAAACTGACAACCGCGGCTTCGGTCACGGCCACAATTGCGTGATTCCGCTGCTGAGCTCGGACTATCATTTGATTATCAATCCCGATATCACCTTTGACCACGACGTGCTCAAGGAGCTGTGTGCCTTTATGGAGCAGCACCGCGATGTGGTGCTGACCACACCGCAGATCCGTTTCCCCGACGGGCGGATCCAGGCCGTGCCGCGCCGTGCGCCGAAATGGCGCTATGCGCTCGGCGGCAGGCTTGAAAAGCTCGGCGGCCCGTTCCGGCGCTGGCGTACACGGTATACGCTGCGGGACTGCCCGCTGACGGAATATATCGACCTGACCTTCTGCACCGGCTGCTTTATGCTGATCCGGACGGAGGCCTTCCGTGCGGTCGGCGGCTTTGACGAGGCGTATTTCCTGTACTGTGAGGATGCCGATCTTTCCCGGCGGCTGCAGCCTTACGGGCGTTTGCTGTGTCTGCCGTCCGTTACGGTGCAGCATGCCTGGGAGCGCGGCAGCAGCAAATCGTGGTTTTTATTCCGGACGCACATGCGTTCGCTGTGGATTTATTTTGAAAAATGGAGAAAGCAGCCGGAGCGTCTGTCGCTCGGAGAGCTTCCGCTGCGCCGCTCGGTGGTCATGGCAAGCTTCAACGGAATGCCGTATATCCGGGAACAGATTGCATCTATTCTGCCGCAGCTCGGAGAGCGGGATGAGCTGATTGTTTCGGATGACGGGTCCACCGACGGGACGCGGGAATGGCTTGAGGAGCTGGCGGCACGGGATGCGCACGTGCGCGTCCTGGACGGTCCCGGCCGCGGGGTGATCCGCAATTTCGAACATGGACTGTGTGCCTGCCGCGGGGATCTGATTTTCCTGTCGGATCAGGATGACGTATGGGCGGACGACAAGCTCTCCGCCGTGACCGGCTGTTTTGATGTCAATCCCGATGTGCTGCTGTGCCTGCACGATGCCACGCTCACGGATGCGGAGCTGAATCCGCAGGAGGAGACGTATTTTGCACAGCGCGGCACCAAAATGGGATACTGGAGCAACCTGTGGAAAAACCATTATGTGGGGGCCTGCATGGCGCTTCGCCGTGAGCTGCTGTATCGGGCTCTGCCGTTTCCGGAGGGCCTGCCGATGCACGACCAGTGGCTCGGACTGCTGGCGGAGCGGGAGAGAAAGCAGGCGGTATGTCTGCTGTGCAAGCCGCTGATTCTCTATCGGCGGCATGAGGGAACCGCGACCTCCCTGCAGCACGGCAGCGTGAAATCCATGCTTCAGAATCGCCTCCGGATGTGGCGGGCGCTGCGGCACCGCTGAGCCTGCGGAAGGAGGAATTGCCATGGGGTTTACCTGGGTACTGCTGGTGATTTATCAAAAAAACGGAGCGGATTCGGCGGCGTGCCGGGCGCTGCGGGACATGCACTATTCCTCGGTGCTGGTGGTGGATAACAGCCGGGAGGATTTCGGCAACGAGGCCTATTGCGCCGAGGCGGGCTTTGCCTACCTTTCCATGCATGGAAACGCCGGCCTGCCGAAGGCCTATAACCGCGGGATTGAATGGCTGAAGGGCCGCGCGGAGACGGTGGTGCTCCTGGATGACGATACCACGCTGTCCGCCGACTTTTTTGAGGCGCTGCGCCGTGCGCAGACGGAGCACCCGGAGGGGAGAATTTTTCTCCCTTCGGTTTACGATGCGGTGGGGCTTTTGTCCCCGTGCCGTGTGACATCGAGCGGGTTTGCACGGGCGGAGCGTCCGGAGGACATTCCTCCCGCGTGCCGTTCGGCTATCAATTCGGGCATGGCCGTCGATTTGCGGGTGTTTGACGGATACCGCTATGACGAGCGGTATTTTTTGGATTTTGTGGATCATGCATTTCTGCGGGATATGCGGAAGCGGGATGTGCCGATTGTGCTGACCGGGGCAAGGCTGCAGCAGCAGTTTTCCGGCAGCAGCGCCTACGAGGCGGCCGCAGCGCGTGCGCGATTTGCACTGTTCCGCCGGGACGGTGCCGTGTATTACGGGCACGGTCTGCGGTATGTGCAGGCTGTGCTGCGCCGCTACCTGAGTCTGAAGCGGCAGGCACTGCGGCATTGACAGAAGGAAAGGACTATGGAAAAATGAGTTTGGAGAAATGGAGATTGCCCTCTCTGACGAAACCGCTGCCGAGTTGGCTGGCCCGGTGGGATAAAATAGCGTTATGGGCACTTTGCATCTTCGCGGCGGAATGCTGTGTCGGCTGCAGCGGGAATTGGTGGAAAATCGGGCCAATCAGTATTCGAATTGCATTGTTTATTCTCTGCTTTTTACTGACGCTTCCTATGGTCTTATACCGTATACGTGACATACTGCGGCATCCGGATGTATGGCTATTGATTGCGTTTTTTCTGTGGATTGCAGTATGTGCGGTTCGTGGATGGACGGCGGGTCATAATCGTGAATTTCTGAAATCGGATATTACCAGTTTGCTGTCACTTGCACTGTTGCCGGGGTTTATGGTGACCGTGAGAGACCGCACACGGTTTCGTGGAATACTGACGGTGATCTTTTATGCGACAGCAGTACTGGCACTGATTACAACAGCGCTGCATTTTGCGGTAGCATTTTTGTCGGATCAACAGATTATAGATGTCAACAGATGGCTCAACGACTATGCTCTTGGCGGTTTTGCTACGATGAAGGCCGGCGGTCAACGTGTGTATCTGCGCAGTCAAATTTTCCTGCAATGCGCACTTTTGATTGGATTGTTTTATTTGAAGGATGAGCCTAAAAGGGGCCGTCGGCTTTTTCTTTGGGGCTGCGAAGTGCTGATCTTGTTTGCCGATGTGGTTACCTATACACGCGGCTTTTGGATCGGATTGCTTTTTTCGGCATTGCTGTTATTGGGGATGATGTGGCAGTATCGCCGCTATTGGCTACGTTGTCTCGGTGTTCTGTGTGTGGCCTTAGTGGCCATGATGGGACTTTCCTGGCTCGTGTACGGAGCGCCTTTGGTGCCGTTATCGATTGCCGAACGCATTTCCCCGTCGTTGGTGACCAAGAACTGGTTGGCCCCTGACGGCCAAGGGGAAACTAAGGCCGAAGAAACTGAAAAGCCGTTTCTCGATGCCAGTGACAAGCGGGATAAAACCCAAAGGCAGCAGTGGGCGGAAATTCAAAAGCATTGGCTGTTCGGTACCGGGCTCGGGAAAAATTTGGATGGCGTGCGTGATGACGGAAAAACGGAATATATGTATCAGGACATGTGGATGAAAACCGGCTTGATTGGACTTTTGTTGTTTTGTTCTGTATTTTTCCTGCCGATACTGCGTGGAGGAGCAGCGTGGATACGCTGCAAACGGCGGTGGGAGATTACAACGGATTCCGCGGCCGGTAAGGGCGTTTTGGGCGTTTGTTGTTTATCGGGAGTGGCCTTGACCAGTTATTTCAACCCTTTTCTGACCACACCGATGGGGTGCGTTTTATGGATGATGTCTGAGAGCAGTGTGGAGCTTGCACTTTGCTGCTCACCCGACAATAGGCAGGAAACCGAAATACAAACGGAGGATTTGGTATGAAAGGAATCGTTTTGGCCGGAGGATCCGGTACGCGCCTGTACCCCTTGACCATGGTGACCTCAAAGCAGCTTTTGCCGGTGTATGACAAGCCGATGATCTATTATCCGCTGTCGACGCTGATGCTGGCCGGTATCCGGGATATTCTCATTATCTCGACCCCGACCGATCTGCCGAATTTCGAGCGACTGCTCGGGGACGGATCGCGCTTCGGCATCCGCCTCTCCTACGCGGTACAGCCGTCGCCCGACGGGCTGGCGCAGGCCTTTTTGATCGGTGAGGAGTTTATCGGCGGGGACAGCTGCGCCATGGTGCTCGGGGACAATATTTTCTACGGCAGCGGATTGTCCCGCCATCTCAAGGAGGCGGCGGCCTGTCCGCACGGGGCGACGGTGTTCGGCTATTATGTCGATGACCCGCAGCGGTTCGGCATTGTGGAATTCGATGAGAACGGCCGCGCCATTTCTATCGAGGAAAAGCCGGAGCATCCGAAGTCCAATTATTGTGTGACGGGACTGTATTTTTATGACAGCCGTGTCACGGAGCTGGCCAAGCAGGTGAAGCCGTCGGCACGCGGTGAGCTGGAGATTACCGACCTCAACCGGATGTACCTGGAGGACGGCACGCTCAACGTGGTGACGCTCGGCCGCGGCTATGCGTGGCTGGATACCGGGACAATGGATTCTCTGGCAGATGCCACGCAGTTTGTGCGCATTGTGGAGAATCAGCAGGGGATGATGATCGCCGCCGTGGAGGAGATTGCCTATAAAAACGGCTGGATCACCCGGGAAAAGCTCATGGAATCGGCGGAGGCCTACGGAAAATCCCCGTATGGCCACCATTTGAAAAATGTGGCGGAAGGGAAGTATCTCTACGGATGAAACTACTGATTACCGGAGGAAAGGGACAGCTTGGCTGGGAGCTGTGCCGTGCACTGGAGAGCGGGAAAACGGCGCTCGGGACGGTGCCGGAGGCGCTGCGGGACTGCACCTGGCGTGCGGTGGATGTGGATGAGCTCGACATCACCGATGCGGGGGCTGTGCTGCAGTTTGTGCGGGAGTTTGTGCCGGATGCAGTCATCAACTGCGCGGCCATGACCAACGTAGACGGCTGTGAGACGAACGAGCTGACGGCATTTCGCGTGAACGCAGTCGGCGTGCGCAATCTGGCGGCGGCCTGCGACGCGGTCGGAGCACGCTTTCTGCATGTTTCCACAGACTATGTGTTTGACGGTACCGGCCATACGCCGCACCGTGAATGGGATGTCTGTGCACCGAATACGGTGTACGGCAAGTCCAAATATCTCGGGGAACAGTATGCGCTGCATTTCTGCCGCAAGGCCTTTGTGGTCCGCACGGCATGGCTGTACGGTGCGGGCGGCAACAATTTTGTCAAGACGATGCAGCGCCTCGGCCGCGAAAAGGATCGGATTTCCGTGGTGTGCGACCAGCGCGGCAACCCGACCTATGCGGGCGATCTGGCACACCATCTGCTGAAGCTGTGCGTGACGGAGGAATACGGAATCTATCACTGCACGGGCGAGGGAGAGTGCTCGTGGTATGAATTTGCCTGCGAGATTATGCGCCTGTCGGGCCTGGCCTGCGAGGTGGATCCGTGCACGACGGCGGAATATCCCAGCAAAACGCCCCGCCCGGCCTATTCCGCTTTGGAAAACCTGGCCCTGGCGGCTACGGTAGGAAACGAAATGCGCGACTGGAAGGAAGCGCTGACCGCCTATATTACCGAAACCAATGTATAAAGGAGACAGCCGTATGAAAACCTATTTAGTGACCGGAGGGGCCGGCTTTATCGGCTCCAATTTTATCCACTATATGCTCGGCAAGTATGAAGATATTCGCCTGATCAATGTGGATAAGCTGACCTATGCAGGCAATCTCGAAAATCTCAAATCCGTGGAAAACGATCCGCGCTACGTATTTGTGCAGGCGGATATTGTCGATGCGCAGGCAATTACGGCTCTGTTTGAGCAGTATACGATTGACTATGTTGTGAACTTTGCGGCGGAGAGCCATGTGGACCGCAGCATCCGCGATCCGGAGATTTTTGTGCGTACCAATGTGCTCGGCACGGTCAACCTGCTCAATTGCGCCAAGACGGCATGGCAGGAGGGCGAGGGCTTCCGCGAGGGCGTGCGCTATCTGCAGGTTTCGACCGACGAGGTCTACGGCAGCCTCGGGGCCGAGGGATTCTTTACGGAGACCACACCGCTGGATCCCCATTCTCC
>URYX01000077.1 GCA_900552225.1 uncultured Oscillospiraceae bacterium
GTTCTGGAATCAGGGGCGCACGCAGGAGATCAAGGAGCGCGTGCTGCATCTGTAAGACCGGCCCATGACGGGACGGCGGCCCGCGAAAGCGCCGCCGTCCCGCTTTTACGTCAAAAGGAGAGTTCCGCTTATGTATTACGGAGAAATCAAGGATTGCGATATTGCCGACGGAAACGGCGTGCGTGTGACGCTGTTTGTGTCGGGCTGCACCAACCGCTGCAAGGGCTGCTTCCAGCCGCAGACGTGGGATTTTCACTACGGGAAGCCGTTTACGCGGGAGACGGAGGATCGGATTCTGTCCATGCTCAGTCCGTCCTATATCGACGGGCTGACGCTGCTCGGAGGGGAGCCGTTTGAGCCGGAAAACCAGCGGGTTCTGTACCCGTTTTTGCTGCGGGTGCGGGAGCGGTATCCGGAAAAGACCGTATGGGCCTTCTCCGGCTTTACGCTGGAGGAGCTACGGCAGGAGGGCTCGCATCCGCGCTGCGAGGTGACGGATGCGATGCTCGATCAGCTCGATGTGCTGGTGGACGGGCGGTTCCGGGAGGAGCTGAAGAGCCTGATGCTGCGGTTCCGCGGCTCGAGCAATCAGCGGCTGATCGACATGAACGAAACGCGCCGGCAGGGACAGATCGTGCTGTGGGATAAGTGAGGCGGCCCTTTTGGCCGGGCCCGTGCCGCGCGGTTCTGAAAACGGCGGCTTCTGACGGCTTTGCCCACTGGATGTCGTCTCTGCTTTGCGGTATAATAAAGGGAAATGAGTCGGAGCTTCCTTTTCGCCGTCGGAAACGGGCCGGCCGGGAGCGTATACGGCATTTCGCCGGAGCCGTACCCGGGATCTCCGCCCGCGTGCCGCGGGAGGGCGCGGGGTCGGAGGCACGCTATGGCTGCAGACAGAAAAACGGGGGGAATGCCCTATGATCGATCACATGCTGGTTCGCGGAGCCAAGGTACACAACCTGAAAAACATCGATGTCGGAATTCCGCTCGGAAAAATCGTCGGCATCGCAGGGGTGTCCGGCTCCGGCAAATCCTCGCTCGCACTCGGTGTACTGTATGCGGAGGGCTCGCGCCGTTATCTGGAGGCGCTCTCCACCTACACCCGCCGCCGCATGACGCAGGCCTCGAGGGCCTGCGTGGAGGAGGTGCTGTATGTGCCCGCGGCGCTGGCGCTTCATCAGCGGCCCGGTGTGCCGGGCATCCGCAGCACCTTCGGTACGGGGACGGAGCTCCTAAACAGCCTGCGGCTGATGTATTCCCGCCTTGCCGAGCATCGCTGTCCGAACGGGCACTATCTGCCGCCGTCGCTGGCGGTCGCCGCCGGGAAGGAGCTGGTCTGTCCGGAGTGCGGTGCGCATTTTTATGCGCCGTCCGCTGAGGAGCTGGCGTTCAATTCGCAGGGGGCCTGTCAGACATGCGGCGGCACGGGCGTTGTCCGCACCGTGGATATGGCGAGCCTTGTGCCGAACGATTCCCTCAGCATTGACGAGGGGGCGGTCGCTCCGTGGAACAGCCTGATGTGGTCGCTGATGACGGATATCTGCCGCGAGATGGGTGTGCGCACGGATGTGCCGTTTCGCGAGCTGACCGCAGAGGAAAAGGAGATTGTCTATCATGGCCCGGCGGAGAAAAAGCATATTTTCTACCACAACAAAAACACCGGACAGGCCGGGGACCTGGATTTTACCTATTTCAATGCCGTGTATACGGTGGAAAATGCTCTCGCCAAGGTCAAGGACGAAAAGGGCATGAAGCGGGTGGAAAAATTTCTGAAGGAGGATGTCTGCCCGGAGTGCCGCGGTACGCGTTTGTCTGCGGCGGCCCGTGCGCCGAGGCTGCGGGGGATTTCCCTGGATGGGGCCTGCACCATGACGCTCTCCGGACTGGTTGAGTGGGTGCGGGGCGTTCCCGGCAGCCTGCCGGAGGAAATGCGCCCGATGGCGGAGAGCATCTGTGAGGCGTTTCAGAGCACGGCCAAGCGGCTCATGGATTTGGGACTCGGCTATCTGACGCTTGACCGCTCGGCGTCCACGCTCTCCACCGGCGAGCGGCAGCGGATGCAGCTGGCCCGCGCCGTCCGCAACCACACCACCGGTGTCCTCTATGTGCTGGACGAGCCGTCCATCGGGCTGCATCCGTCCAACATTGTGGGGCTGACCGGGGTGATGCACGACCTGGTGGCCGACGGCAACTCGGTCATTCTGGTCGATCACGACACGCAGATTCTGAGGGAGGCGGACTGGATCGTTGAAATGGGCCCCGAGGCGGGGGCCAAGGGCGGCTATGTCATCGCAGAGGGGACGGTTCCTGCCATCGAGGCCGATTCGGCTTCACAAATCGGGCCGTTTCTCTCCGGCAAAGCCGACACACGGATGCGCGCCCGCGCCGCAAAGGAAGAGCTGTTTGCGGCCGGTACCCTCCGCCTGTCCACCGATTCCATCCACACCGTCAGGCCGTTGGAGGTGAGCATTCCCAAGGGGAGGCTCACCGTCGTCACCGGCGTATCCGGCTCCGGCAAGACCACGATGGTGCTGGAGAGCCTTGTCCCTGCGCTCGAGGCGCAGATCGACGGCCGGGCGCTGCCGGGGCATATCCGCAGTGTCACCGCCGAGGGCATCCGCCACGTCAAGCTGATCGATGCCACGCCGATCGGAATCAATGTCCGCTCGACGGTCGCCACCTATGCGGGTGTGCACGATGAGCTGCGCAAGCTCTATGCGCAGTCGCCGGAGGCCAGGGCGCGCGGGTATAAGGCCGGGGATTTCTCCTACAATACCGGATCGCTGCGCTGCCCCGGCTGCGACGGGACCGGAGTCGTCAGTCTCGACGTGCAGTTTTTGCCGGATGTGGACATTCCCTGCCCGGACTGCCGCGGCTCGCGCTATGCCGGAGCGGCATATGCGGTAAAGCTCACGAATCAGGCGGGCGAGAGTGCGTCTCTGCCGGAGCTGATGGATATGGATGTGAATTCTGCCATCGAGTTCTGCAGGGACAGGAAAACCGTCAGCCAAAGGCTGAACGTTTTAAAGCAGCTCGGACTCGGTTATCTGACGCTCGGGGAGGAGACACCGAGTCTGTCCGGCGGCGAGGCGCAGCGGCTCAAGCTGGCGAGCGAAATCGGCAGGACGCAGGAGGATTCCGTCTTTGTGTTCGACGAGCCGTCCATCGGCCTGCATCCGCTGGATGTGCGGGTGCTGCTCGGCGTGTTTCAGGCGCTGCTGGACAGCGGGGCCACGGTGGTCGTCATCGAGCATGACCTGGATGTGATCCGCAACGCCGACTATGTGATTGACATGGGGCCCGGCGGCGGCGAGGACGGCGGGAGGATTGTGGCCGCCGGAACGCCGGAGGAAATACGGGACAATGCAAACAGCATCACCGGCCGCTATCTGTAAAGCGGCCGGTGATGCTGAGCGTGTCAAAAACTATGTTTTTGACGCGCTCAGAGGCTGTCTGAAAGGCCGCAGGGGCACGACGCAGGCCCTTTGGGCCAACAGTGTTTTGGGCTAACAAAAAGAGACAAATCGGTATCTTGCCGCTCTTTCCTCAGGCTCATATTGCTTTTGCGGCCTGCGGCCTTTTTTGACAGTCTGAGTATCACCGGCCGTTATCTGTAAAGCGGCCGGAGGCTGCACAGTCCATTCAAAACAGCCGACGGGACATCCGGTGCGGCTTTCGGGAGGCATCGGCAGGAATATCAGACGGTGCAGCGGTGTGGCGGAAGGGTGGCTCCTTCGAGAATCTCTGTCTGTATTACCGTGAGCTTGTAGGGCGCGGAATTTTTTTGCGGTGCCGCTTGACAGCTGCGGAAGAAACAAAAGGATACAGGGCGGGCTTTTGCGGCCGGAAAGAATCCCGACGGCGAAAACCCGCCCTGTGTCTGTGTAAGCGAAGGCCGATTCAGCCGTTGCCGGCGTGGCGGCCGATGGCGTAGGTGCCGAAGAACAGCATGGCGGCTACCAGGACGATCATCGGGCCGGTGGCTACGGCGAGGCAGAAGGAGAGCCACAGGCCGAGAACACCCGAGAACAGGCTGAAAATCAGCGCATACAGCAGATAGGAGCGCATGCTGCGCGCCACGTTCCGCGCGGCGGCTGCGGGCAGGATCAGCATGGCGTTGATGATGAGCAGCCCGACCCAGCGGATGGAGAGCATGACGACCACGGCGATGACCACGACAAACAGGTTGTCAAGGAAGGCCACCGGCAGTCCCTTGGAGCGCGCCAGCGTGGGGTGGATGCTGACGGCATGGAAGCGGTTGAAGCACAGAAGCCACAGCAGCACGGTGACGGCCAGAACGACGGCGAGCACCGAAAGCTCCGAGGGGGAGATGTTCAGAATGTCACCGATCAGCAGGCTCTGATAGCGGGAAAAGCCGCCCTGCCGCGAGAGAATGGCGAGGCCGAGCGCAATGCCGCAGGAGGAAAACACGCCGATGACCGTATCGGTGGAGGAGAGACGGGAGCGGCGGATGGTGTTCATCAGCAGAGCGAACACCACCGCGAACAGCACCATGGCGATGCTGGGATCGGTGAGACCGCACAGCAGGCCGACGGCTACTCCCGTCAGGGCGGAGTGGCCGAGGGCGTCCGAAAAGAAGGCCATGCCGTTGTTGACGACCATGGTTCCGAGCAGGGCAAACAGCGGCATGATGAGCAGCACGGCCATTAGGGCGTACCGCATGAAATCGTATTGCCACCAGGCGGTCAGAAGCTCAGACATACAACCCCTCCTCTCGCGGGAAGGCCGCGCGGAAGGCGGCGGAGGCAAACACCTCGGCGGGTGTGCCGGAGGCCTGTACCGTCCGGTCGAGCAGCACCACGCGGTCGGCCGAGGAGCGGACGAAGCCGAGGTCGTGGGAGACCAGCAGCAGGACCATGTCCGCCGCCTTCAGACCGCGGATCATCTCATAGAAGGCGTTCAGGCCGTCCGCGTCCACGCCGGAGACCGGCTCGTCCAGAATCAGCAGATCGGGGGTGGGGGTGGTGGCCATGGCCAGCAGCACCCGCTGCAGCTCGCCGCCCGAAAGGCGGCCTGCCCTGCGGTCGAGCAGTCCGTCCGCCCCGAAGCGGGCGAAGTGAGCCCTGAGGGTCTCCGTCTCCTTCCTGCGGCGCGGCAGGAAGGAGGGATAGGGGGACAGAAAGGCCATGGCCATGTCGTAGACCGTGGCGGGGGAGGCCGGATCGATGTTGAGACTTTGCGGGACATAGCCGATGCGCGGCCGATGTACCGAAGGGGCTCCGTTATGTCCGCTGAAGGTGACGGTGCCCGTGTGGGGGATTTCTCCCAAAATGGCCTTGAGCAGCGTGGATTTTCCGGCGCCGTTGCGTCCGATGACGGCCGTCACCTCTCCGCAGTGGGCGTGCAGATTGACGTCGCGGAGAATCTCGTGTCCGCCGCGTGTGACGCCGATATGTTCGATTTTCAGGCAGTGCAGTCCGCAGGAACTCATAGGGTAACCTCCTCCAGGGCCGCGGCGATCGACTCCATGGCCCGACACCAGGCGTCGGGGTCGTCATCGCCGCTGACGGCCGTATTCAAAAACAGAGAGGCCGACCGCGCGGCCGACCGTGCCAGATAGGCATAGGTCAGATCGCGGTACTGGGCATCGTACAGAAACAGAACGGGGCCCGCCGCCCGGATGCGGTCGCTGGCCCCGGAGAGGGCGGCGGCGCTGACACCCTCCTCCTCACCGACCGACAGCGTGGCCAGCACGGGGAGCCCGAGATCGTCGGCCAGATAGGACAGCGAATCGTGAAACAGCACGACGGAGATGTCGGACGGCAGGGCGGCGGCCGCCTGCCGCAGCCGCGCGGCGACGGCCCCGATGCGCGCGGCGTAGCGCGCGGCATTGCTCCGGTAGGCCTCTGCCTGATCCGGGTCCAGCGCGCACAGCCCCTCACATACGGAGGAGAGCTGCTGTAAGTACCGGGAGGGGCTGACCCACAGGTGAGAGTTATAGGCACTGTGAGTATCACCGTCGTGGGAGAGGCCCGCATGGTCGTGGTCGTGCTCCGCGCCGTGGTCATGCTCCTCGGAGAGCAGGGGGATGCCGGTCGAGCTGTCGATCAGCGTCAGGTCGGGATAGCGGCGGCGTACCGGGTCCAAAAAGGTCTCGGCGCCGGCCCCGTTCAAAATGAGGGCGTCCGCCCCGCGCAGGGAGACCAGCTCCTGCGGGGAGAGCTGATAGTCATGCAGGCAGCCGGTGGTGGCGGGGACGAGGTTTTGCACCCGGACACCCTCGACGCCGTCGGTGAGGTTGCGGGTCAGAATATAGACCGGATAAAAGGTAGCGACCAGTTGGAGCCGTGTCTCCGGCTGCCGTTCCTGCCGCCCGGCGGCCCCGGCCAGCAGCAGGGCACAGAGCAGAACGGCACACAGCAGGGCGCTGACCTGTACGGCGGTGCGGTTCATCCGGCCCGCCTCCTTCCGGTGTCCTCGGTGATGCGTCCGTCACAGATGCGGATACGGCGCGGGGCCCGCGCCGCGATGGCATTGTCATGGGTAATCAGCAAAACGGTGCGTCCCTCCTCATTTAATGTGCGCAGAATGGCCATGATGTCCTCACCCGAGCGGGAATCGAGGTTGCCGGTCGGCTCGTCCGCCAATAAAACGGGGGGCCGGGCGGCGATGGCGCGGGCAATGGCGACCCGCTGCTGCTGTCCGCCGGACATTTCCGACGGGCGGTGGGACAGGCGGCTGCCGAGCCCGACGCGGCGCAGGCTCTCCTCGGCCAGCGTGCGGCGTTCCTCGCGCCCGAGGCCGCGGTAGAGGAGCGGAAGCTCCACGTTTTCGACGGCGGTCAGGCCCGGAATGAGATTGAAGCCCTGAAAAATAAAGCCGATCTGGCGGTTGCGGATCTCGGACAGGCGGCGGTCGGTGAGGGAGGATACGTCCTGCCCGTTCAGCCGGTAGTGTCCGGAGGTGGGGGTATCGAGGCAGCCGAGGATGTTCATCAGCGTGGATTTGCCGGAGCCGGACTGGCCGACGATGGCCACGTATTCCCCGGTTTCCACCGTGAGCGATATGTCGTTCAGCGCGCGGACGGCGTTTTCGCCGCTGCCGTATTGCTTGCAGAGCCGATCGACCGAAATGAGATTGGACATACGGGGGTTCTCCTTTATCAATTTCTGTTATAGTATAAACCTTTTTCTCGGGTTTGTGTAGGGGAAACTTCGATTTTTTCCGAAAACCCTGAAATTTCTGTGAATTTTTCGGAGAGAAGTCGAAAAGAAGGTTTACAAATCCGAAAAAATCCTGTATAATACATATTCATAGCGCGGTGCCGTCGGACACAGGCTGTTGACCGAATCGGCATGTACTGTAAATCTAAGGAGGATTCACTTCTATGCGGAATTTCAGACGAGTAAGCAGCGCTCTTGTGTGCCTGTGCCTGCTGCTGACGGTGTGTGTCGGCTGTTCGACACCGGCCGTGGCCATGACAGTGGACGGGGTGGAGTATTCCACCGGCGAATATCTGGCCAACCTGTACAATACGTTCTACAGCATTTATCAGGGAAGCTATCTGTATCTCTACAAGTCCTACGGAATGGGCGATCCCTGGGAGCAGCAGTTTGACTATACGGCGGGCTCCACGACGGCCAAGATGGACACCGCTACCTACATGAAGCAGATGGCGCAGGACAATATCATCCGTCAGCGAGCGGTACAGAAGCTGATGGAGCAGTACGGTGCCAAGCTCAGCGACGAGGACCTCAAGGCGATTGAGGAGGCCATGGCGAATATCAGCGAGTCGCAGGTCCTGCAGCTCGGCTTCAACAAGGAAAACTACCGCAAGATGCTGGTGGCGACCGGATATAACGAGAAGGCGCTGTTTCGGGCAATCTACGGCAAGGGAGGCCCCAAAGAAGTACCTGAGGAGGATATCCGCGCCTACTTTGACGAGAACTACCTGGTGTACAAATCGATTGAGATGTCGCTGGTAGACAGCGACGGCAAGGCGCTCAGCGACGAGAAGATTGCCGAGATCCGGACGAAGATGGAGGGCTACCTCAAGCTGTACGAGGA
>URYX01000078.1 GCA_900552225.1 uncultured Oscillospiraceae bacterium
CAGCCTTTCAGACAGCCTCCGAGCTTGTCAAAAACAGAGTTTTTTGACAAGCTCAGAAGCCGCCCCGTAAAACGGGACGGCTTCTGCATAAGGGGGAAGGGGTTGTCGGAAAAAAAGGAGACGGCCTCGGCCGCTTGCCGGGGGCTTACGCCTGGCGTTCGTCTCCGAAGAAGTAGACAGCCACCGTGCCCGGGCCGCAGTGGGAGGCGATGATGGTGCCGATCTCCGTGATGCGCACCTCCGCAATATGCGGAAAACGCTCCCGGATCAGAGCGGCCGTCTGCTCGGCCTCCTCCGGACAGTTGGAATGGCTGATAAAGCATTTGCCGCTGTAGTCCCGGCCGCCGACGGCGTGCCGTTCCATTTCGCGGACGGTCTCCTCGATGGCGTTGCGCTTGCCGCGGGTCTTGCTGTAGGAGATAATGCGTCCCTCGTTGTTCAGGTGCATGATCGGGCAGATGCCGAGGACGGTTGCCACCATGGCGGTAGCTCCCGAAACACGGCCGCTGCGGCGGAAATAGCGGATGTCGGTGGAGAAGAACTGATGGTGCACCTGGTTGCGGTGCGCCAGCGCCCACTGCTCGAGCTCCTCCATGCTTTTTCCCTCGTCGCGCAGATCGGCCAGGGCATCGACCAGCAGCCCGTAGCCGGAGCAGCTGCACAGCGAATCCACCACCACTAACCTGCGGTCGGGATACCGGGGCCGCAGCTGCTCAGCCGCCTGCTGTGCATTGCGCACCGACGGGGTCATGCCGGAGCCGAAGGCGATGTGGAGCACATCCCCCTGCTGCAGCAGCGATTCAAAAAAGTCCACATAACGAAACACGTTGACCTGGGAGGTAGAGGGCATATGCCCCTCGGACAGCAGCCGATAAAAGCGCGGCAGCGCCTCCGGATCCCGTCCCATGTCGTCCTCGTATTCCTGCCCGTTGAGCGTATAGGTATAGAACAGTACCGGCAGATGCCGTTCCTCGGCATACCGATAGGGCAGGTCGATTGTGGATTCGCAGGAGAGAATAAAGGGAGCTTGCATTGTCATCACCTCAAGAAAAAGTATAGGGTCAATTCAGCGCAGAACATACAGCAGCACGCAGAAAAACTGCAAAATGCTTCCGACTAAGACAAACAGATGGAAGATGCTGTGGAAATACCGGTGCTTTTTGCCGACGGCGTAGAGCACCGCTCCGAGCGTATAGGCGATTCCGCCGCCGAGCAGCAGAAGCAGACCCGCCGGTGCGATGGAGGCGAAGGCCGCCTTGGCGGCAAAGACAATGCACCATCCCATCCCGATATAGCAGGCCATGGAAAATTTGGCATACCGCTTCAGATCAATAGCCGTAAACACGGTGGCCAGCGCCGCACAGCCCCATACGGCCCCGAACAGGCTCCAGGCCGCCGCGGGGGACACCTCACGGATGGCGCACAGCAGGATCGGGGTATAGGTGCCGGCAATCAGTGCATAGATGGTGCAGTGATCCAGCACCTGCATCACCTTTTTCGGGTGCTCCTCCCGCAGCCCGTGGTAAACGCTCGACATGGTGTACAGCCAGATCAGGGAGGCCCCGTATACGGTGCTGCCGACAATCGCCCACACACTGTGCAGGTGAATGGACTGCAGCAGGCAGAGAATCAGTGCGGCCGCGCCGAATATGGCGCCGGCGATATGTGAAACGGTATTGAGCTGTTCTTCCTTTTCGGTGTAATCCGGCAGTCTGCGGTCACACAGCTTGGTTCTTTGAATCACGGAAAACCACTCCTTATAAACGGAAGACAAAAGCGGCGGGTGCCGCTTTTCGCCCGCGGAAGGGATTGGGTGCGGGCGATGGGGGTGTACGGACAGGCGGGCGGGAAAGCTTTCGGTATCGGCCCGAAGCGGAAGACCTCCGACCCGTGTGTCGGGCCATGCGTTTATTATACGGGATGCCGCCCCGGGAAGCAACCTACTCCGCCGGAATGCGGATATACCCGTGGAAGATACGGCCGTAGAGTCGAAAAATGTCAGCTCTACCGCCGGTGGAATCGGCGTTTCAACCCGCTTTTTTGCAAGGCGGCCGCTCTCTGCCGATTCACGCACAACCGACACAGCATAAAGCCCGCTATCCGTTGAACACCAAGCCTCAAAGAACGCATTCCCCGTTGCACAGCTGCACCCTCTTTCTCTGCTTTTGCCTCTCTACTCACGGTAGAGAGGCGGAAATCGAGCGGTAGAGAGCCGCAGATTTTCCGCTTGCCATTTGGTGGAAGATGTGCTATACTCTAAAAAAGACAAGAGACGGAGTACAGCAAAAATTCTGTCGGAGAGGAGCCGTTATCCCCTATGGAGGATCTGAAGCAAATCATCGCCCGTAATATCACCGAGCTGCGCAAGGCGCGGGGCTACACCCAAATCGAGCTGGCGGAGCGGCTCAATTATTCGGATAAGGCCGTCTCCAAGTGGGAGCGCGGCGAATCCGTGCCGGATATCGGCGTGCTGAAGGAGATTGCAGACCTGTTTTCCGTGACAGTGGATTACCTGCTGCAGCCGGAGCATGAGGCGCCGGAACGGGCCGCCCGGAAAATCAGCAGCCGCCGCACCAAAAACCGCGGCTTTATCACGGGCATGAGCGTGCTGCTGGTGTGGCTGATTGCCACCTTTGTCTTCGTGGTGCTGTCCATGGTGCTGCGCGAAAAGAGCGCGGCTGCCTGGCTTTCGTTTGTCTATGCGGTGCCGGTCAGCATGATTGTGTGGCTGGTTCTGAATTCCCTGTGGTTCCGCGCCCGGCGCAACTTTCTGATCATTTCGCTGCTGATGTGGTCGCTGCTGGCGGCCATCTACGTGTCCTTCCTGGCGGCCTCCCACAACCTGTGGCTGATCTTTGTTCTGGGAATCCCCGGACAGGCCATCATCCTGCTTTGGTCGCGTATTCGCTTCAAAACGGGGGACAAGGGGGAGGAGAAACCGTGACGGCGGACGGATTCATCCCATCCCGCATCGCTCTTGTGGAGGCGCAGAACGGCCCCGATATTTTTACCCGTCGGCGGCAGGCACTTCCTTTGGCATGACCGGATTCACGCCAAGGCGCTGTACCGTCTGGCGGTTCGCCTGATCATATGCGGCGGCCTTTGTACCGGAGGCTTCCGACAAAGCCTTGAGAAAAGGAGAAGCGGAACCCCACTCCGGGTTCCGCTTCTCTTTCTCTGCTTCTGTCGTCTGCTTTTTATCGCTGCTTTCCCGGTGCCCGCCGCCGGGGCGCGGTCATCTCAAAGCTCAGGTCAATCAGCCACCCGACCGTATCGTCGGGGACGCCGCCGTCCAGCACAACGCTGATCCAGCAGGCCTTGTTCATGTGATAGGCCGGGTAAATTCCCGCCTGCTCCCGCAGGGAGCCGCTCAGCAGCGGATCGCATTTGAGATTGACAATGTCAAGCCGCGGCTCCGGCCGCCCGAGCCGGCTGCCCGGAACGGACATCAGCAGCGCGAACCATCTGCGGTTTTCCCGATGGCGAAAGACCGCGGCCTCCGGCGTCCCCTCGAACGGATAGTCCGGCTCGACACCGTAGACATCGGCTATATGACGAAGCAGCCCCTCCCGGTTCATCTCAGACACCTCCGGAACCGTCCCAGTGCACATCCAGCTGCGGGAACGGAATTTCGATGCCATTCTGATCAAGCGCTTTCTTGACAGCCTCATTCATGCCGAAATAGACCTTCCAGTAATCCTCCGTATTGCACCAGGAATTAAGCGCAAAAATCAGTGCACTGTCGCCGTGCTCCGACAGTCCGACAAAGGGCGGGGGATCCTTCAGCACCAGCGGAAACCGGTCGGCAGTCTCCAGCAGCACTGCCTTGACGCGGTCAATATCGCTGCCGTAGCCGACGCCGAATTTCAGATCGACCCGCCGCGTCGGCTGTGAGGTATAGTCCACGATGACGGCGTTGGTGATGGTACCGTTCGGCAGCGTGATTTTCTTGTTGTCATAGCTGATGATCGTGGTGTAGAAGACACTGATATCGTGCACCGTCCCCTCCACCTCCTGCGTCCGGATGTAGTCACCGACGCGAAACGGCTTGAACAGCAGAATGATCACCCCTCCGGCCAGATTGGCGAGGGCTCCCTGCAGTGCGAGTCCGATGGCAACACCGGCCGAGGTCAGCAGCGCCACAAAGGAGGTCTGCGGTACGCCGAGAATGGAGGCAAAGCTGACAATGAGCAGGGTATACAGCAGCACCCGCAGCAGGGACAGGACAAAGGTCTGCAGGCTCTTGTCCATCTTGGTAAAGTGGCGCTCCTTGGCGATCCGCCGGAGCAGCCACTTGATGAGCCTGCCTCCGAGAACCAGCAGAATCAGTCCGTACAGCAGCTGAATCCCGGCGGAGGCGGCCAAGCCCTTCAGAAAGGCCCATAAATCCGCCCAGGAATGAATGGTTGAAATATCTGCGGTCATGTGTTATCCTCCTTAGGATAGAGAAATGGGAACCGCCCGGTCCAGAGCGAAGGAATAGAGCAGACACTCCCGCACGGGAAGCTCCGCAATTTCGGACAGCGCCAGAGCATACAGCTCAAGCTGCCGGCGGTAGCGCTCCCGCAGCTCCTCGTCCGTGCGGACGCGGTCGGTCTTGTAATCGACCACCACAATCCCGCCGTTTTCCTCAAACAGGCAGTCCGCGATACCCTGGATGACAAGCTCCTCCCCGGCCACCGCCTCCCGCCATGCGGCATCGCCGTCCGGCAGCAGCGTACTGACCGGCTGGCTGACGGTGAACGGGAATTCGCGGAGCAGACGGGGAGACCGCGCCATGCGCGCATACAGCGGACTCTCAAAGAAACGGCGGAGCTTTTCGCGGGGCAGGCTGTCCGCCTGCTCCTGCGTCAGAAACCGCTGTGTGACCAGACGGCGGATTTCCTCCTCCGGGCGCGCCGCCGCCTCCGCATACCGCGCAAACTGCATGAAGGTGTGCACCGCCGTACCGCGTGCCGTGGGCGACAGGGTCCCCTCGGTCAGAAAAGCGGGGCGCGAGGTGGCGGTCAGGGAATGACTGCGGTCGGTATGCGACAGCGCGGAAACGGCCGCCTTGTTCGGAATGCCGCCGAGTACCGCATACGGGTAGCGATAGGCGAGCCGTTCGCGCAGCCGTGCTTCGAGCTCCGGATCCGGCGGCGGGGGAGGCGGGGTCTCCTCCGTCAGCTCCCCGGAATCGCCCCGATAGGGAATCCACTGAATGTCCCATACGTCCCGGGAGGGATAGAGAGGAAGATTCTCCGCGTTCGCCAGACGCCGCAGCTCGGCGCCGGAAAGATGGCGCAGCGCCGCCATCAGCACCCAGTCGCTCATGGAACGGGCCCCGAGCACGGCGTGGGCCGGAATCGGCCCCTCCGCCGGGAGCAGTGAGGCGAGCTTGGCCAATGTGGTCTGCGGCCGTGACAGCGTCGTGACGAACGTGAGCTGCTCGCGGGCCCGCGTCGCCGCCACATACAGCACCCGCAGCTCCTCCGTGCGGGTGCCGCGCAGCATGGCGCGGGCGATGCCCTGCCGCATCGGCGTATTGTAGCGCAGCAGCGTGTCGCGGTCCAGCAGCCGGAATCCGACTCCCGCATCGGCGTGCAGCAGCAGATTATCGTTCATGTCGCGGTCGTTGAAGGCATGGGACAGGCCGGCCACAAACACAAACGGGAATTCGAGTCCCTTGGAGTGGTGGATGCTCATGATGCGTACCGCGTCCCGGTGTGCGTCGGAGACGGCGGCCGCCGCCACGTCGTCCCCGCGCTGCTTCATGCGCTCCAGATGCCGGACAAAGGCGGACAGGCCGCGGAAGCCCTGCTCCTCAAAGCGGCGCGCCTTGTCGTATAACAGCTGCAGATTGGCGCGGCGCTGGGCGCCGAAGCGGTCGGCCGCGGCCATTGCAGGCAGGTCGGTCTCCTCATAGATACGCCGCAGCAGCCGGTCGGCCGGCACAGAGGCGGCCAGGGTGCGGTAGGAGGCCAGCCGCTTCAAAAAGGCGGCCGTGCGCGCCGCGAGCGTATCCGGGCGGCGGGATGCCTGCCGCAGCGCCTCGTACAGGTTCTTGCGCGGGGCACACAGCCGGATATCGGTCAGCTCGTCCGGTGTCAGTCCGCACAGCGGGGACATCAGGACGCTCAGCAGCGGAATTTCCTGCAGCGGATTGTCAATAATCTGCAGCAGGGAGAGGGTCAGCGCAATCTCCTTGGCATCGAAGAACGCCCCTGCGGCGGAGCCCCAGGCGGGGATGCCGCAGCGGTTCAGTGTCTCGGCGTATACGGCGGCGCGGTTGCGCGGGCTGCGCAACAGGATGCAGAAATCGCCGTACCGCGCGGGACGGAGGTGCCCGTCCTCCGCGAGCACGCGGGCGTGCGCCATGCGGCGGCGGATGGCGGCGGCAATCTCCTGTGCCTCGGCCGCGTCGCCGTCACTTCCCGGCGCGCTCCCCGAGATGTCCACGACCAGCAGGGCCGTGCGCCCGTCCTCGCCGTCCTCATGCGGCGGATAGGCGGCCCGGCAGGAGAGCTCCTCGCGGCCGTCGTAGTGAATGCCGCCCGTCTCCTCCGTCATCAGCTGGCAGAACAGGAAGTTGACGGCATCGGTCACCTCCTGCCGGCTGCGGAAATTGTGGCTGAGAGAGACGGTGGCGGGAAAGTGCACCCCGTCATAGGAGACGCAGCGCGCCCGCCGGCGCAGGAACAGCTCCGGGCGTGCCTGCCGGAAGCCGTAGATGCTCTGCTTGACGTCGCCAACGAAAAACAGATTTTCCTCGCGGCGGGACAGGGCGGAAAAGAGGTATTCCTGTGTCTCGTTGGAATCCTGATACTCATCGACAAAAATCTCCTCATACCGGAGACTGAGCTGCTCCGCAAGAGCCGTGCGGCAGTAGGCACCGTCCCGCTTTTCCAGCAGCAGCGAGAGACAGAGGTGCTCCAAATCCGAAAAATCGAGCATCCGGCGTGCCCGCTTCTTGGCGGTGTAGCGCTCGGTGCAGTCCCGCACCGCGTCAAACAGGGCCGCGGTGATCGGCCGGGTCTGCTGCAGCTGCTGCCGCACCTCCGCCTCGGACAGAGCAAACGGCTTCTGCAGGTCGCGCAGCTCCTTGTCGGCGGCATCGCGCAGCGCCTTGATGCGCTCCTTGCGCGGATCGTCGCCCCGCACCGCCTTGAAGCGGCCGCAGCGCAGCCCGGTGAGAGTGGTGCTCAGCGCGTCCCAGGAGAGCGAGGGAAGCGAGGAGAGCAGCGCCCCGACCGCCTGCCGGTACTCCTGCAGCGCAGGCAGGTAGGCGGAAATAAACGGCTCCTCCTCGCCGGCCATGGCGATGGCCTGGCCGAGCCGCGCGTTCACACCGCGCAGAGTACGCTCGGCATAGAGCAGCAGCTCATGCCCCCAAGGGGTCTCCCACAGAGACCCCTCCTCCGGGAGACGGAGCTGTGCCTCAATCCAGTCCTCGGGGAAGGCGTGGGACTGCAGAAAGCCGTACAGCGTCTCGATGGCCTGCCGCAGGGCCCGGTCATCCCGTTCCGTGCCGATGGTGTCCGCCAGCAGCCGGAAATCCTCCCGCCCGGAGGCGTACAGCGCCTCCACGGTCTCCCCGATGGCATCCTCACGGAGCAGGGTGGCCTGCGCGTTTTCCAGAATACGGCAGTCGGGGGACAGCCCCAGGAGATGCGCATGCTCCCGGATCAAGCCGTAGCAAAAGCCGTCCACCGTGGTGATGGCAGCCTTGGGAAGAAGCAGCAGCTGACGCCGCAGCCGCCGGTTTTTCGGATCGGCGGCCAGCTGATCCGACAGCTTGCGGTACAGCCGCTGCTTCATCTCGTCGGCCGCCGCCTGCGTAAAGGTGGTGACAATCAGCCGGTCCACCTCCACCGGGTTCTCGGGGTCGGTGATCCGGCGCAGGATGCGCTCCACAAGGGGCAGCGGCGTGAGCTGCCCGGTGGGGTTGTTGGGCTGGCAGAGAAATACCATGTCCACCTCCGGCGTGATGGAGGAGAGGATGGAATC
>URYX01000079.1 GCA_900552225.1 uncultured Oscillospiraceae bacterium
TGGCGTTCAGAACCTTCAGACGGTGGGTCTTGTCGTAGGTGGTCCGCACCGCCGCCACCAAAAATCCCAGCACAATGCCGAGCGCCACGGCCCCGAGGGTAATCAGCAGCGTCCTCCCGAGTCCGTTCCACAGGTAGCGCCAGCGTTCCTTCTCGATAAAATTCTGCGTAAATTCACGCACCAGCTCATCCCACATAGCTCTGCCTTTTCCTTTCAAACCGCAACAAGGATGACCTGCTTGGAGGTCGTGTACGGATCGGAGAAATCTGCGTTCTTCAGCCGCTCCTCGTCCACGGTCATGCCCGCGATGCCGAGATCCGCCGCACCCGAGGCCACCTCGGACAGAATGGCATCGAATTCGATGTTGTTGATGGTCAGCTCCATGCCGAGCACATCCGCCAGCGCCTGCGCCATCTCGATGTCAATACCGACGAGCTTGTCACCGTCACGGAATTCATACGGCTCAAATTCGGCGTTGGTGGCCACCGTCAGCTTGCCGTTCGGATAGGTGGTGCCGGCCGGCGTCGTGTAGGGGCAGGTGCCCTTCTTATCACCGATGTAGTTGTCGGTAATCTGCTGCAGCGTGCCGTTGTCCTTCAGCGTCTTGAGCGCCGCATTGACCTTGTCCTTGAGCTCGGTGTTGCCCTTCTTGAGGCAGATCGCGTAATTTTCGTCGTCGTACTTGTCATCAAGGATTTTCAGGTCGCTGTACTTTTCGACAAAGGTCTGCGCCGGCTGGCTGTCCATGATCACACAGTCGATTTTCCCCTGCTTCAGCGCCTGTACGGCGTCCGTAAACTTGTTGTAGCGCTCCACCTTGGCATCCTTGACATCCGTGGCAATGTTGTCCGCCACCGTGCCGAGCTGCACGCCGATGGTCTTGCCCTCCAGATCCGCCTGAGAAAACACCTTGTTCGGCTCCACGCTGCTGCCGCAGCCGCACAGCAGGCACAGGCACAGCACCGCAGCCGTCAGCAAACTTACCCATTGTTTCATTGTTCTCAACCTCTTTCTTTTCCCCTGAAAATATCGGGAGCACTCACGCACTCCCCGGCGATGATGTATCGCCCGCTTACTGTATGACGAGAGTATAGCACGCCGTGAATGAAAATGCAATACCAATCTGTATATTTTTTCTATGTTTATACGGTTACACAATATTCTCACCGTTATTTCCGCTTATTTTAGTAAAATAAGACCCTATTGTTTTGATTTTGCGGCCCCGTTTATGCATAAATGCAATATTTATGCATAAACGGGGTGTAGGAAAGCAAAAAAGCTCCCGCGCGTTGGATAGGTGTTCATAAAACAGTCAATGGAGCGTATCAACACAGATACGCTCCATTTCTCATGCCAACATACTATGTAACGGGGCGCAGCCCCTTGGCTCTCCCTCTGGGAAAGCTGTCACCGCAGGTGACTGAGAGGGTCTTGCAGCCTTTTTCGAATGATAAAGATCAATTTGTGCGCACACACCACGGAAATCCCTGTCGATATCCCGGTTGGAGAATCGCAAAATCTCCAACCCAAGAGACATCAGGAATTGAGAACGTTCCGCATCATAAGCAAGCCCCTGGGGTTCATAATGCTGAGAGTCATCCAATTCAATGACCAGTCTGGCCGAAGCGCAGTAAAAGTCCACGATGAATCTGCCGATAATCCGCTGTTTGTAAATTTTTACTGGATATTTGCGGAGAAAAAGATACCATAGCTTACGTTCGTGGGGTGTCATCTCCCTGCGAAGCCGCCGGGCATTGTCTAATTGGGTGTTGTCTTTGGGTATGCTCATGGGTTACCCTCTCCGTCCTCGCTGCGCTCGGCCACCTCTCCCAAAGGGAGAGGCAAGGGATGCCCGCACGGTACACCGAAAGGTGTATAGAAGTGCGCCCTTTATCAGTTCAACAAATGGGAGCGTGTCAAAAAACTGTATTTGTCTGTCGGGCAGGGGCCGCGGTCGGGCCGCTTCCGCACACGTCAGGCGGCGTCCTCCGACGGTTCCTCAGGCTCCGCGTCGCCGGCCGTATCCTCGGTGGTGGGCTCGGTGGTCTCCGTAGTCGTTGTGGTGGCGGTGATGGCCGTGCGGGGCGTTGAGCTCTCTCCGCCGGAGGCGGAGGTGTCGGACGGGGTGGGGACCGTCTCCTGCTTCAGCGAGGAGAGAATCCAGCCGTCCTCCGTTTTGGTAAAGGTAAAATACCGGTACAGGGACATCTGGGATGCGGTGGGCGGGAGCTGCCGTCCGCGGCTGTCGTAATCCAGCAGCGAGGTCAGCGCGTAGCCGACGCGGAGCGTGGCCGTTTTGCCGGACACGGTGATGCCCTCGGTGACGGAGGTATACAGCGAGGAGGCGGCGATGACCGGCACGTGGTACCAGGCGTTGGCCTTGTCGTATTCGTAGGTGTAGGCGATGCCGCCGTGCTCCCCGATGGTCTGATGCACCGGGGTGACGCTGCTTCCGAACAGCGTGCGGAAGGACTCGTTGACCTCCGTCACCGTGATGACCAGGCGGCCGTATTCGTCCACCACGTAGCGGGAGGTGTCGGTGTGATTCTGCAGCTTGTAGATCCGGTCCTGATCGGCCAGCCGATAGATGGCGGCAATCAGCAGGCTTTCGGGATTGGCCTCATCGATGGAGGCAAACTCCTTCGGGGGGTATTCGATCAGCGGGGCGGCCAGCTCCTCCAGCTCGGCCTGCAGCGCGGAATGGTCGGTGGCCCTTTGGATGAGGCGGATGCCCATCGACAGCAGTGTCAGCAGGCCGAACAGGGCCAGCAGAATGACCACCAGGCCGAGCCAGGCGGCGAAGCGGTACTGCCCGCGGCGTGCGCCGCCGGAGGAGTAGCGCGGGGAGGAGGGCTCGGAGTCCTCCTTTTTATCCCGCTTCCGGGCGTGCGCCCTGCGCGGCCTTTCGGAGGCTTCCGCGGTCACCTCTGCGGCGGACTCCTCCGTTTTTGCGGGCCCGGCTGTGTCGGCAGCTTCCTGCGGCGGCTCGTCCGGCCGTGCGGCGGCCTCTACCGCTATCTCCTGTTTTTTCCACGGTTCCATAGTGCATCCTCACTTTTCACAATCTGACAGAATGGGCGGCGGGGGTACCTGCCGACGATTCGGGAAAATATTCCGTCTCGGAGAGATGGTGCCTGAACGGTTTTGTCCTAAGTATACCATAAATCGACCGTTTCTGTAAAGCCTTTTTCCCCGGGGACCTTGAAAAAGGGAAAAATGTATGGTATGCTATTCTTGGATAAGTAGTGAAATCGGCACCGGATGCCGCAGGGCGGACTGCGCGGACGACGGGCAAAAGGGGAAACGGAATGCAGATTCTTTGTGTGGGAGATGTGGTCGGCCGGAGCGGCTGTGAGCAGCTGCGCCGTGTGCTGCCGGCGGTACGGCGGCAGTATGCGGTGGATGTATGTATTGTCAACGGAGAGAATGCGGCGGACGGCAACGGGCTGACACCTGCGGCGGCGGAGCACCTGCTCCAGAGCGGGGCGGATGTCATCACCGGCGGCAACCACACCCTGCGGCGGCGGGAGCTGTATCCGCAGCTGGACGAGAATCCCTTTTTGCTGCGGCCGGCCAATTTTCCGGCGGGTGTGCCCGGCCGGGGCATGGCGGTGGTGGACCGCGGCCGGTTTCGGGTGACGGTGTTCAATCTGATGGGGGTTTCCTTTATGGAGCCGCTCGACAATCCCTTTACGGTGCTGGATGCTCTGTGGGAGCAGGCGGGACGTCCGCGCTTCTGTGTGGCGGATTTTCATGCCGAGGCGACGGCGGAGAAGAAGGCACTCGGGTTTTATGCGGACGGGCGGCTCTCGGCGCTGTTCGGCACTCATACGCATGTGCAGACCGCGGATGAGCAGATTTTGCCGGGCGGCACCGGCTTTATCACCGATGTCGGGATGACGGGGCCGGTGTGCTCCGTGCTCGGCGTGCGGCCGGAGGAGCCGATCGAGAAAATGAAGCGGCATGTTCCGGTGCGGTTTCAGCCGGCCGAGGGGGCCTGCCGCATGGATGCCGTGCTGTTCACGGTGGACGAGAGCACGGGGAAAACGGCGGAGGTCAGGCGGCTTCAGATTGCGTGAGTAAGGGAGAGAGAAAAACGGTGAAACGGAGAATAGGGCAGGCGGCGGCCGTCGGGCTGCTGGCGCTGCTTACGGTGCTTCCGGCCCGCGCGGAGCCGGCCGGATATGCGGGCGGTTATCTGACGCTGGTGGAGGAGCCGGGGGATACCTCGGAGTATGTGGATTTTTACCGCGACGGAGAGGTCACGGCGGCGGAGGAGATGCACTGGATGCCGGACGGTATTCACGGGCAGGCACTGCTGCTGGACGGCCGGTCGGAGTATTTCCGTGTCGATTACTGGCAGCTTCAGATGCCGGAGCTCTCTCTGGCGGCCTGGGTCAACTGGAAGGGCAGCGCGGACGGCAGCGAAAGCGGGCTGTTCGGGCAGCGGCTGTTTACCATGTACCGCAACGAGGAGAATTTCTGGACGGTCAGTCTGCGTCTGAAGCAGGAGATTACCGAAAAGGACGGTACCTCCTATGCGGTGGACGGATTGTATATGGAATACCGTCTCGGCGGAGAGGACGGGGTGCGGCTCATCGGGGCCAATCCGGTCAGCCGCGGGGAAAATTATGCCGTTCCGATCGGGGAATGGCACCACTATGCGGTGACGCTGGGCAGCCAGAGGCTGCGGCTGTATGTGGACGGGGTGCTCTGGTATGAGCAGGAGCTGCAGCTCGGCGCCGCCGATATGCAGGCCAATGCGCTGCTGTTCGGCAGCGGCATCGGGGATGAGCCGACGCTGTATGCGGCCGTGGACGATGCGGCGCTGTTTACCGAGGCGCTGTCGGCGGAGCAGGTGTCGCTGCTCGCCCGGCGGGCGGAGCTGTCCTTTTCCGATCCGGCGGAGCCGACCACGGCCTATCTGCCGACCGCACCGCCGACGACGGTGACGACCGCCGCGACCGCCGCGTCGCCGGCCAAGCAGAGTGCGTGGCAGACCGTGACGGCGCTGTATGCCGGGCTGCCGCTGTGGACCTGGATTTTGCTCGCGGCCTATCTCCTGCTGTTTGTGGGGGCTACGGTGGCGGTCAATGTGCGGGCCGGACGGCACCGTAAGGAGGAGAAGCGGGATGAACGCGGGTAAACGGCGGAAAATCGGATGGCTCGGACTGCTGCTGGCGGCGGTCGGAGCGCTGACGGTGACGGCGCAGAGTGCGGCCGGCACCGTGACGGAAAAGACGGTGACGCTGTCGCTGGTCAACGGAGCCGGACTGCTGTCCCAGGCTCCGGCTACGGCGGCCGTATGGGAATATCCTGCCCTGTCCGCGGGCGAGACCGCTCCGGAGGGGACGCTGCGGCTGTGCAACAATACGACGTATACGGCCAGGATTGCGCTGGCGGCGGTCGAGCTGCCCTATACGGACGAGGCGGCGCTGCGCTATCTCAACACGGTGTATCTTACCGTGTGGGACGGGGATACTATACTGTATGAGGGAAGCTATGCCCATGCGGCGGACGCGGCCGGAGGACTCCGGCTGTCGGCCGAGCTGCAGGCGGGAGAGAGCAAAAGCTATCGGGTCGGAGTGCGCCGGGCTTTTGCCGGCGGGGAGGATGCCTCTCCGCAGATTGCGTGGCAGTTTACATCGACGCTGAGCTATACCGAGATGCCGGCCGAGGAATCGGGTGTGCCCTGGGGATGGCTTGCGGGAATTGCCGGGATGCTGGCGGTATCGGTGCTCATCGGGTGGCTGCGCAGGAGAAGACAGAGAAAACAGGGATAAAACGGAGTGGAAACCATGAGAAAAACCAAAATTGTCTGTACGCTGGGACCGGCCACCGATTCGCCGGAGGTCATGCGGGGACTGATACTGGCCGGAATGAATGTGGCGCGGCTGAACATGTCGCATCAGGAGCATGAGACGCACCACCGGAGAGCGGCGCTGGTGAAAAGCGTGCGGGAGGAGCTTGGGCTTCCGGTGGCGCTGCTGGTGGATACCAAGGGGCCGGAGATCCGGCTCGGTACCTTTGAGACGGATAAGGTGGAGCTGAAGGCGCAGGATCTGTTTACGCTGACCACGGAGGAATGCGTGGGCGACAGCCGCCGGGCCTATATCAACTACGCGCAGCTTCCGCAGGATGTGTCGCGCGGCGACCGGATTCTGATCGATGACGGACTCATCGAGCTGAAGGTGGAGCACCTCAACGAGACGGAGATCGAGTGCCGGGTCATCAGCGGGGGCACGGTTTCGGCGCGCAAGGGGGTCAATGTGCCCGATGTGCATCTCTCCATGCCGTTTATGAACGACCGCGACCGGGCGGACATCCGCTTTGCCGTGGAGGAGGGCGCCGATTTTATTGCCGCCTCCTTTGTCCGCTGCGCCGACGATGTGCTGCAGATCCGCGCGGAGCTGGAGAAGAACAACGACCATGAGATCCGGATTATTTCCAAAATCGAGAATGCCGAGGGTGTGGCCAATTTAGAGGAAATCCTGAAGGTGTCCGACGGCATTATGGTGGCGCGCGGCGACATGGGCGTGGAAATCGCCATGGAGGAGCTGCCGTCCATTCAGAAGCGGATGATCCGTATGGGCTATATGGCGGGGCTGCAGGTGATTACGGCCACGCAGATGCTGGAATCCATGATCAAGAATCCGCGGCCGACCCGGGCCGAGGTGACGGACGTGGCCAACGCCATCTACGACGGCACCAGCGCCATCATGCTGTCGGGGGAGACGGCGGTCGGGGCGTATCCCGTGGAGACGGTGCGCACCATGGCGCGGATTGCCGAGCGCACCGAGCGGGACATCGACTATAAAAAGCGCTTTTCCGAGCGCGGGGTGCGGCCGGAGGATGCGACGGTAACCAACGCCATTTCACATGCAACCGTGACGACGGCGCATGACATGGGGGCGGCGGCCATTCTGGCCATCACCAAATCCGGTATGACGGCGCGCACCATTTCCAAATTCCGGCCCGAATGCCCGATCATCTGCTGCACGACGAGCGAGACGGCGCGCCGTCAGATGAATCTGTCGTGGGGCGTGCTGCCGATCATGGGGCAGGAGCAGGACGATATGGATACGCTGTTTGACCATGCGGTGGACTGCGCCGTCCGGGCAGGGCTGCTGAAGAACGGTGATCTCGCGGTCATCACGGCCGGCTCGCCGCTCGGAGTGTCGGGAACGACCAACCTGCTGAAGGTGCATCTGGTCGGCAATATCCTGGTGCAGGGAACGGGCGTGACGACGCGGTCGGTCTGCGGCAATCTGTGCGTGGCGGAGACGCTGCAGGAGGCGAAGAAGCGGTTTTGCTCGGGGGATATTTTGGTGGTGCCCGCCACCGACAACCGGTTTTTGCCGCTGATCCGTGAGGCGGCGGGAGTGGTGACCGAGGCCGACGGCATGAACAGTCATGCGGCGGTGGTCGGGATGGCGCTGGATAAGCCGGTGCTGGTCGGAGCCAAAAATGCCACCAAGCTGCTGAAAAACGGCACGACGGTGACGCTGGATGCCGAAAGCGGCGCTGTGCTGTGCAAAAAATGAGCGGGCAGAGATGAAGATGACAAGCGCCGTGAAGCGGTACCGCAGGCTGCGGCATGCTGCTTCACGGCGCTTTTGCGGTGCGGGGGTGTCTCTCCCTCAGTCGGCTGCGCCGACAG
>URYX01000080.1 GCA_900552225.1 uncultured Oscillospiraceae bacterium
CAGTGTCCCCCGCGGCACCTCAATGCCGCAGTCGGCGCCGCGGCGGCCGAACTGCCGCTTGCCGCCGCCGTTCTGACCGTTTTCCGCCGCGAATTTCCGCCGGTAGCGAAAATCCGACAGCGTATTCTGGCCGTTTGCCACGCGGAACACCACGTCTCCGCCGCGACCGCCGTCGCCGCCGTCCGGCCCGCCGGCCGCAACGTACTTCTCCCGGTGAAAGGCCACCGCACCGTCGCCGCCGTTGCCGGCCCGCACCGTAATTTTGGCTTTATCGATAAACATAAGGTGCTCCTCCGTCCCCTGCCGGCCGCCGTGCGGCCTTTTCCGCAGATATCGCGGCCCGCGGGCCGTCACATCCTGCCGAAAACAGGGGCAGCCTCGTCCGCCCGCCCCGAAGCGCATGGCTCCGGCGGCCGCCGTCTCCCACTGTCCCTGTTGCTCTGCGGTATGTTTTTTCTCAGCGATCCCAGTTATGCCACACGTTCTGCACGTCGTCGTTATCGTCGAGCATATCGAGCAGCTTTTCCATCTTCTGCTCGTTTTCCTCCGTGTCGATCTCGTTGTAGACATCCGGAACCATCTCGACCTCGGCGGACACAAAGGTGTATCCCTTGGCGGACAGCGCATCGTACACGGCCGAAAAATCGTCCGGCTCGGTGATGATCTCCAGCATACCGTCATCGGCGGCAAAGTCGGCCGCACCCGCCTCGAGCGCATCCTCCATGACACGGTCCTCGTCCTGGTCCTCGGCCTCCATCACCAGCACGCCCTTCTTGTGGAACATGAAGGAGACGCAGCCGGTCTGCCCGAGGTTTCCGCCGTATTTGTCGAAATAGTGGCGCAGATCGCCCGCCGTGCGGTTGCGGTTGTCGGTCAGCGTCTCCACGATGACCGCGATGCCCGAGGGGCCGTAGCCCTCGTACTGCAGCGCCTCATAGTTGTCCGCATTGCCCTCTCCGGCCGCCTTCTTGATGATGCGCTCGATGTTCTCGTTCGGCACATTGTTGGCCTTGGCCTTGGCAATGCAGTCCTTCAGCTTGGAGTTGGCGTTCGGGTCGGCACTGCCGCCCTCCTTCACCGCCACGGCAATCTCGCGTCCGATCTTCGTGAAGATCTTGGCGCGCTGACCGTCGGTCTTTTCCTTCTTGCGCTTGATGTTGTTCCACTTGGAATGTCCTGACATACTGTAAACCCTCTCTGTCTTTTCCGAGCCCCCGCAAAACGGCGCCGTCCGGCGCTGTTCCGAAGCCCTTGATATTCAAAACCGACGGGCGGTTATGCTCACGCCGCGGTTGTCGCCGTCTCTGCCGTCGTCCCGGCCGTTTCCGCCGTTGTTTCCGCGGCGGTCGTGGTGGTCGTGGGCTTCGGCCGCGACGCACTGATATACTGCGCACTCACGAAGGCGGTCTCGTGCCGCTCTCCCTCGCTGTCCGTATAGACAAACTGGATCTCATACCAGTCGCCCGTCTTGCCGACCACGGTGACCTCCTCCCCGAATTCCAGGCCGCCCACCGCAAAATAATCCGTATTCGCCTGCGGACGCACATTCAGCGAGTCGGTGGCGTAGCCCTTCGCGGGGAAGGAGCTGAAGCCCGCATCGGACGGCTCGGTCTCGTCATACGGCGAGCGTGTCGTCGTCGGCGGAATCGCCGTCATGGCAGTGGCCGATGTCGTGGTGGTCGGATCCGCATCGGAGGCAGCCGACGCGTCCGGCGTTTCGCGCTTGGCAAAGCAGCCCGCGCACAGGCAGAGTGCAGCCGCCGCAGCGGCACACAGAATTAGCTTCTCTTTCATACCGTCACATCCTTTGCATGTTTGCATGATCCGGATGCCGCACCCCGTGTCCGGCATCCGGCCCGCCGTCAGAAGCCGCACTTCGTGCGGCTTTTCCCGGTTCGGTGTTGACTTGTCCGTGTAAGTGTCTACTTACAGTATTGACTTATTGTAGCATATTTTCTCCCGGTTGAAAAGGGGATTTTTATTTTTCTTTGCGGTTTTCCCGATTTTTTCCCGAAAAGCTCCCGGGAGTGCTGCCAGGAATTGGCGGAATAGAACCGAAGCTCCGCGTCATGCTAATAACGCAACCGTCCAATCCGGTGTAAGCAAACACTTAAAACACAGAGAGGAGCACGAAATCATGAACGGTAAATCGATGGGAAGCATGCTGAAGGGTGTCGGCGTCGGCATGGCGGTCGGCTGTATTGCCGGAGCCGTCGGCTACGGCTACCTGAATCAGAATCACAAAAAGGCCGGCAAGAATGTCGGCAAGGCCCTGCATAACGTCAGCCGCTTTGTGGACAACGTCGGCAGCATGTTCTGACTGCTCCCGGCGTCCGCCTGCCCTGCCGGCAGTCCTCTCACGATGCGGAAACACCCCATGCGCGCCGACGGCCGAAGCCCGCACGCATGGGGTGTTTGCTTGTTTTCAGTACAAAATCGGCTGCCCGGATCACACTGCCGCGCAGACCGGCTCCCCGGCATAGGCCACGGCACGGTACTCGGTCACGCCGAGAATCGTCTCTCCGTCGATCTGCAGGGCCGTCGGGCGGTCGAAGCGCACCGTGATGTCGCGCCCCTCCAGCACCGTCACCATGTCCGTATGCTTCACATGCTCGCCCTTGAAGATGGACGGGAACACGCACAGCGTCCGCAGCTTGCCGCTGCCGTGCATCACCATCACCGACAGCCGGTGTGGCTTCGCCAGTCGGTCCTGGCGCGGCGTCGGGATCATGCCGCCGCCGTAAAAGCGCCCGTTCATCGTCGGCGCCAGCCATACCTTATCAAACGTATGCTCCTCGCCGTCCACAATGACCGTCGCCCGCGTCGGACGGTAGTGGAACAGCAGGCCCTTCACGGCAATGCCCGCATAGTTGACCGGCTTGTCCGACTTCAGGCGCTGCGCATCCCCGACCTCGCAGCAATAGCCGTCGATGCCGTAGCCTATACCGTTTAAGAAGCGGTAGGCCTTTCCTGCCACCGTCACCGTCGGCAGCTCCTGCAGATACTGCCCCACCGGAAACGGCAGACAGCCCTTTTCGCGCTCCGTATCCCGCAGAAAATCGTTGCCGCTGCCCGCCGCAAAATACCAGATCTCCTGCAAAACCGACAGGCCCTCCGTATCGTTGATAAACCGGTTCAGCGTCCCGTCTCCGCCGCACAGAATCACGCGGTGGTCGGCCGGAATCGCCTCAAAAAATGCCCGGTAATCCGCAATCTCCGTCATGCTGTGAAAATGCAGCGTATCCTCCGGCATCCGCGCAGTCAGCGTCTTCGCCTCCGTCTCTCCCTGTCCGTTGCCGGCCAGCGGATTGAACAGCACCTCATAGACTCCCATCGTCCTCATCCTGCCTTTCTTTGCTTTGCCGTCTGTTCTGCCCTCTCCATCATCTCACGCACCGTGTCTCCGATCTCCGCCGACCGGTGCTCCGTGACGAATTCTGTCGGCAAAACTCCGAGTATGTCGAAAAAAACATCCGTCGCACGCCACGGCGTGCGCTTGTGAATCTGTTCCGTCCCGTCGATATAGGCCACCGCAATCGGCACCCCGGCCTTCTGCGCGATTTTGAATACTCCGTTGTGGAACGGCAGCAGCACGGCCTCCTTGCTGCGCGTCCCCTCCGGATACACCGCCACCGACACCTCGTCCCGCTCGATCAGCTCCGCCGCGCCGCGGATCGTCTCCATCGCCTTGCGCGGATTTTCCCGGTCAATAGCCATAAAGCAGCACTTGCGGATCAGCCGCCCGAACAGCGGAATGTGAAAATTCTGCTCCTTGGAGACAAAGGCAAGCTGCCGCCCGCGCAGGATATGCCACGTCACGATCGGGTCAAAATTCGAGCGGTGGTTGCACACCAGCAAAAACCGCCCCTCCGGCAGCTGCTCCGTCCCGGTCACATGCCGCCGGATGTGCAGCAAATGCATTGCCCAGGCCGTCGCAGTCTCCAGCAGCCAGCGGTAATAGGCGGAGTGATGCGTATAGAATCGATTCCGCGGCACCAGCAACGCACTGACCGTCAGCAGCAGGCAAAACCCCACCGGAACAGCCAGCAGACAGCCGCAGATTATCCAAACAACCGTCATCGTCTCCCGGCCTCATCCGTCGTCGCGGCTGTAATCGTCCGGCAGCTGATGCCGCACGATCTTGACCGCGGTAATCACCGTGCTCAGGTTGAGCACGCCCTCAAAAATCAGCGAAATGCCGAGCAGCGTCGTCAGCAGCAGCGAGCTCTCCGACGGCCGGAAGGTCAGCACGGCCCCGCAGGCTCCCGTCAGGATGGCCAGCACCAGAATCAGCCCCCATTCCCGCAGCCCGAACCGCTTGGAATCCACCGCAATCTGCAGCTTGAACAGCCCGTCCGCCAGAATCGAAATGCCGAGCGCCACACACAGAAAATGCAGCAGGCTCTCCGGGCGCACCAGCAGAATCACGCCGAGCGCAATCAGCAAAATACCGAATGCCAGATCGTACTGGAACGCCAGACGGTACAGATCCCGCGAAAAATACCCCACCAGCTTCACGGCCCCGAACAGAATCATGACGATCCCCATGGTAATACCGATGGCCGAAACGGACATCTCGGGGCAGAGAATAAACCACACACCGAGCGCACACAGGACAACCGACAGCACGATATAGCCGATCTTCGCCGTGCGCATGGGAACAATCGAACGCATACGTATTCCTCCTTTGACATCTGTGTGCAGTATAGCAGAGAATCACGTCACCGAAAACAGTCAAACCCGGATTTCCTGCCGTAAAATCAGACACTTCGGCTCCTTTGCCCAAAAAACGGGCGCACCGTCCCATCCGCCTATTCCCTCTCCGCTGCCCCTTCGGATATACTGGAATCGGTTAAAAAGCATGGTGTAAAAGAAAGAGGTACCTGTCATGCGATTGCTGATCTTGAGCTGCTCCACCGGAGACGGACACAACAGCGCGGCGCGTGCCGTGGCCGAGGAGGCCGTGCGGCGCGGAATCACCTATGAAATAGCGGATCCCGTGCGGTTCCAGGGGCCGCGCGCTCAGCGTCTGGTCACCTCCTGCTATAACGGCATGATCCGCCGCACGCCGAAAATGTTCGGTGCGGTCTATAAGCTGGGAGCCCTGTACGATGCCGCCGGCTGGCGCTCTCCCGTGTACTGGGCCAATTCCCTGTATACCGATAAGCTGCAGAAATATATCACGGACAACGGTGTCGATGCCGTGGTCTCCACCCATCTCTACGGCATGGAGGCCATGACGGCGCTGCGCCGCCATACCGCCCTGCGCACGCCGTCTGTCGGCGTGCTGACCGACTATGCCGTCATCCCGTTTTTCCGGGAGACGCAGCTTGACAGCTACTGCATCCCCGCCGCCTCGCTGGCCGCCCCGCTGAAGGACCGCGGCATTGCGGAGCAGCGCATTGCCGTCACCGGTATTCCGGTCTCCGCGCGGTTTTCCGCACGTCTCCCACAGGAGGAGGCCCGCCGCCGTCTCGCACTGCCTCAGGGTGTTCCCGTCATTCTGGTGATGTGCGGCGGTGTCGGCTGCGGCAACGTGGGCGGCCTCTGCGATGCCCTGCTTGCCCGGGCACCGGCCGACGCGCGCATTCTGGTGCTGACCGGCCGCAACGAAGCCATGCGGCGGCAGCTCGCGGAGCGCGGCGACAGCCGCCTGACCGCCGTCCCGTTTACGACGGAGGTTCCGCTCTATATGAACGCCTCCGATACCCTGATTTCCAAGCCCGGCGGGCTGTCCAGCACCGAGGCGGCCACCGCCCGCATTCCGCTCGTCCATCTCAGCTCCATTCCGGGATGTGAAAGCGAAAATCTCCGCTTTTTCGCCTCCCACGGCATGTCTCACGCCGCCCGCAGCCTGCAGGATGCCGCCGAGGCGGCCCTGCACCTGGCGACTCACCCCGAGGCGGCCGCCGCCATGCGGGAGGCTCAGGCCCGCTCCATGCCCGAAAACGCCGCTGCTCTTGTCTTGAAGGAAGTGGAAAAGCAATGCGCATCGCTCCGTTGATTCCGCCCGCGCTCTGCCTGCTCGTCGGATTTCTGATGGGCAGCCTCCCGTTCTGCGTCTGGCTGCCGCGCCGGCTCTGTAAGGTGGATGTCTGCGCCCGGAGCAGCGACGGGAACCCCGGCACCGCCAACGTGTTTACGCTGTGCGGCGTTCCGCTCGGCATCCTCTGTCTGCTGCTGGAGCTCGGCAAGGGCATTGTCCCGCTGCTCTGCGCCAAAGTCTGGCTGACCCCCGGCTCCCTCTGGTTCACCGGAGCCATGGCCGCCCCCGTGCTCGGACACGCCCTCGGCCTGCTGCACCATCGGCACGGCGGAAAATGCATCGCCGTATCCTTCGGCGTGCTGCTTGCCCTGCTGCCGCAGGATCCCGTGGTTCTGTTTTTGGCCATCCCGTATATTCTGTTTTCCACGCTCATCCGCATCCGGGAGCATCGGATCCGCAGCCTCATCGCCTTCGCCGCCTTCGGCGTCGGAGCCTTCCTCTGGGAGTGGCGCTGCGGCGTGTGTACCGTAGCCGCCGGCTGTGTCCTGATTGCCCTTATCGTCATGTACCGTCACAAAAAACCGGCAGAGTCTCCTCTGCCGGTTCCCACTCCCGACCTCTCAGCCGAGCAATAATTCAAGCGGCTCCTGTGCCGCCTCCGTGACCTTGCCCTCCATCCGCCGCTTCAGCTCGCTCAGCGTGCGCAGCGAACCGCGGATGTCATCCTTCATGCCGTGATCGATCCAGTCGATAATCTGTCCGAAGCACTCATATTTATAAAACCGCACCACAGCCTCCAGCTCCGCCTCCGTCAGAGGCACCTCCCCGAACACCGTCTGAATATAGGTGCGCACGGCGAACTCGCATTCCTGCATCAGCTGGTGCTCCAGCTGCTCGCGGTTGGCGGAATGGAAGGTGTTGAGCACGGCGCGGCGATTCTGGAGCGCGAACCCGATGATGGCATCCATACATGCGTCGAAGGTCTCCGCCGTCGGATACCGGCGGATAATGCGCTCGGTGTTCTCGGTGGTGATTTCGTGCAGCAGCGAGGGAATATCCTCAAAATGGTAATAAAAGGTGTTGCGGTTGATTCCGCAGTCCTCCACAATATCGCGCACCGTGATCCGTGACAGCGGTCGTTCGTTCAACAGTTTCAGGAAAGAGCTTTTGATTGCCTCTTTGGTGAAGCTCGCCATAGCCGTATCTCCTCTCTGCGCGGTCGCCCGGGCCGCGCATGCAGAATCCGATGGTGTCGGGGAAACGCCGCGCCCCTCCGGGGAAAGGCTCTCCGTATATCCTGTATCGGTCGCCTGTTTCCGGCGGCTCCAAACCGCAAAAACGGGAACATGTACCGCCCTGCACCCCGAAGGCCGGGCGGTACGGTCTATGGCTTCACTCTATCACAGTTTGCTCGAAAAAGCAAGAAAAAGTGAGAAAAACGCACGTTTCCCTCCCACTCCCTCCTCCATCCTTCCGATAACCAAAACAGGCCCTCCGGATG
>URYX01000081.1 GCA_900552225.1 uncultured Oscillospiraceae bacterium
GAACTGCGCCTTGCCGCCGAGCGGCTGCTGCGTTACGAGCGAGTACGGACCGGTAGAACGGGCATGAATCTTATCGTCAACCAGATGGTGGAGCTTCAGGTAGTACATATACCCGACCGTAACCGGGTTGTCGAACGGCTCGCCGGTGCGGCCGTCATACAGCGTAATCTTACCGTCGCGGCGGCGGCCGACGCTCTCGAGCATATCCTGAATGTCGCCCTCATGCGCGCCATCAAAGACCGGCGTCATGATCTTGATGCCGAGCGCGGCACACGCGGCTCCGAGGTGAACCTCGAGCACCTGTCCGATATTCATACGGGACGGAACGCCCAGCGGGTTCAGCACGATATCCAGCGGACGACCATCCGGCAGGAACGGCATATCCTCGCTCGGCAGAATACGGGACACAACGCCCTTGTTGCCGTGACGGCCCGCCATCTTATCACCGACGCTGATCTTACGCTTCTGCGCAATGTAGCAGCGCACCACCATGTTGACGCCGGGGCTGAGCTCGTCGCAGTTCTCGCGGGTGAACACCTTGACGTCCACCACAATACCGTATTCGCCGTGCGGCACCTTCAGGGAAGTGTCCCGCACCTCGCGCGCTTTTTCTCCGAAGATGGCGCGCAGCAGGCGCTCCTCGGCCGTCAGTTCGGTCTCGCCCTTCGGGGTCACCTTACCGACGAGAATATCACCGGCACGCACCTCGGCGCCGATGTGGATGATACCGCGCTCATCGAGATCCTTCAGTGCATCCTCACCGACGTTCGGAATGTCACGCGTGATCTCCTCAGGCCCGAGCTTGGTGTCGCGGGACTCGATCTCGTATTCCTCCACGTGGATCGAGGTGAACACGTCGTCCCGCACGATCTTCTCGTTGATCAGAACAGCGTCCTCGTAGTTGTAGCCCTCCCACGTCATGAAGCCGACCAGCATATTCTTGCCGAGGGCAATTTCACCGTTGCAGGTGGACGGGCCGTCCGCCAGCACCTCATGCTCCTCGACGTGCTGGCCGTGCGCCACGACCGGCTTCTGGTTGACGCAGGTGCCCTGGTTGGAGCGGGCAAATTTGATCAGATCATAGGTGTCCGTCTGTCCGTCCGCATCGCGCAGCACCTCCACGCGATCCGCCGATACATAGGACACCGTACCGGCCGCCTTGGCCAGCACGCACACGCCGGAGTCCACGCCGGCCTTGTATTCCATACCGGTACCGACGATCGGAGAATCGGTCGTCAGCAGCGGCACCGCCTGCCGCTGCATGTTGGAGCCCATCAGCGCGCGGTTGGCGTCGTCATTCTCCAGGAAGGGAATCATGGCGGTAGCCACCGACACGACCATCTTCGGGGAAACGTCCATAAAGTCCGGCTTATCCGGCGAAACCTCCAGGAACTCGCTGCGGAAACGGCAGTTGACACGCTCACGGGCAAAATGGCCCTCGGCATCGAGCGGCTCGTTTGCCTGCGCCACAATGTAGTTATCCTCCACATCGGCCGACATATAGACCACTTCGTCGGTCACGCGGCCCGTCGCCTTGTCCACGCGGCGGAACGGCGCCTCGATAAAGCCGTATTCGTTGATACGGGCATACGTGGCCAGATAGGAAATCAGACCGATGTTCGGACCTTCAGGGGTCTCAATCGGGCACATCCGTCCGTAGTGGCTGTAGTGCACGTCGCGCACCTCAAATCCGGCGCGGTCACGGGACAGACCGCCGGGGCCGAGGGCCGACAGACGGCGCTTATGCGTCAGCTCGGCCAGCGGATTATTCTGATCCATGAACTGAGACAGCGGCGAGGAGCCGAAGAACTCCTTGATGGCCGCCACCACCGGGCGGATGTTGATCAGAGCCTGCGGCGTAATGACATCCATGTCCTGCGCCTGCAGCGTCATGCGCTCACGGATGACGCGCTCCATCCGCGAAAAGCCAATGCGGAAATGGTTCTGCAGCAGCTCACCGACCGAACGAATACGGCGGTTGCCGAGGTGGTCGATATCGTCGGTGTTGCCGATGCCGTGTGTCAGGCACACCAGGTAATTCATTGTGGCCAGAATGTCGTCCACAATGATGTGATTCGGAATCAGCTCGTCATGACGGGCCCGCAGCGCGGCCTTGATGGCCTCCTCCTCCTGATTCTGTTCGAGGATCTCGTGCAGCACGCTGTAGCGGACGTGCTCATTGATGCCGCAGTCCTCCACGTCGAAGGCAACGTAGGCATGGATGTCCACCATGCCATTGGACACGACCTTGACCTCGCAGTGCTCGCCGTGCTGCTCCTCCACATCGAGGTAAACCACGGTGATGCCGGCGTTCTCCATCGTCTCCGCCAGCTCGCGGGTCACACGCTCGCCCTGCTCCCCGAGCAGCTCTCCCGTCTCCGGATGCACCACCGGGCGGCTGAGCACCTGCCCGGTCAGCCGGTTGATGAGGCCGAGCTTCTTGTTGTATTTGTACCGGCCGACGCGCGACAGATCGTAGCGGCGCGGATCGAAGAACAGGTTTTCGAGGTGCTGCTGCGAATTTTCGAGCGTCAGCGGCTCACCCGGACGCAGCTTGCGGTATACCTCCAGCAGCGCATCGTCGGTGTTTTTGGTGATATCCTTTTCAATGGTGGCACGCAGCAGCTCGTCGTCCCCGAAGAACTCCAGCAGCTGTTCGTCCGTTCCGAGGCCAAGGGCACGCGCCAGCACGGTCATCGGGAGCTTGCGGTTTTTATCAATCCGCACATAGGCCACATCGGAGGAATCCGTCTCGTATTCGAGCCAGGCACCGCGGTTCGGAATGACGGTCGAGGTAAACAGCTTCTTTCCGGTGGCATCATAGGACATCCCGTAGTACACGCCGGGAGAACGCACCAGCTGAGACACAATGACACGCTCCGCGCCGTTGATGACAAAGGTGCCGCTCTCGGTCATAAGCGGGAAATCGCCCATGAACACCTCGGACTCCTTGATTTCGCCGGTCTCTTTGTTGAGCAGGCGCGCGCTGACGCGCAGGGGCGCCGCATAGGTCACGTCGCGCTCCTTGCACTCCTCGACGGTATATTTCGGCTTGTCATCCAAGCGATAGTCGCTGAACTCCAGCACGAGGTTGCCGGTGTAGTCGGTAATCGCGGACATATCGCGGAATACCTCTTTCAGGCCCTCGTCCAAAAACCACTGATACGAGTTCTTCTGCACCTCGATCAGGTTGGGCATATCCAAAACCTCGTTGATTTTGGCAAAGCTCATCCGTGTCGTTTTGCCAAGCTGTACCGGCTTCAGATTCGTCATTGGCTCCATCACTCCTGTTTTTATTTTCTCGGCATGACTGCAGGCGGTTATCGGTCATCGCTTCGCCGCGCCCTGCGGCGATTCAAAATTTAGGGCTTGCAAAATCACAGGCAGTGTGCTATACTGTGTTTTGAACGATCCTACCCCATTTTTCGATAATCAGGCATTTTCTTATAATAATATAAAACTATAGGCTTGTCAACCCCCTTCGCGGGGGTTTCTTTGTTTTTCGGACGATTTTTTTGCGTTTTTTTTGACTCAAACGGCGCTTTTTCTGCTTTGTCCCGCGCAGGGCTCCCGCAGGAGCGGCTTTTCGTCTCGCCCCGGCAGCCTTTGCCGCGGTCCGTTTCTCCGGGAACACGGGGATACGTTTCGGATGGCTGCGGATCGTTTTTGGGGGAGGTGTGGGCCGTTTCGGAGGGCTGCGAGGTCAAAAGCATGCGAGAAACACGCCGCGCCGTTGTTGAATTTTTTGCGCTTAATGCCGTGCAAATTCCGGCCTCCCGGCCGGAAAAATCCGGCACAGAGTGACCGATTCTGTCCAATTTTGTCCACCGCCCGCCCCGCGCCGGAAAAATCGCCCGTCCTCCGCCGTTCTTCCGAAAAATCTTCCGTTTTTCGGCCGCTCCCGTTGACAATCCGGTCGGAAAAGGGTAATATATAGAAATATGTAAGATAGAAGGAAAGGGTAGGTCGGACACCTTATGACGATTCTGAACGAGCTTGCCGAAGCCATGTTCCCCACCATTCACCGCACCCCCGAGGACTGGGAGGCGCAATATCCGCCGCGGGCTCTGAAGGAGGGCGCACGCGTGACGCGCATCGCCCCCTCGCCCACCGGTTACCTGCACCTCGGCGTGTTCTACAGCGCTATGATCAACCGGCTGACCGCCACCGCCTCGGGCGGCGTCTTTTATTTCCGTCTGGAGGATACCGATAAAAAGCGTGAGGTCGAGGGCGGCGCGGACGATATTTTAGCCGGCATGCTGCGCGGCGGACTCACCATCGACGAGGGCTTTGTTGCACCGGGCACCGTGCGCGGGCCCTATGCCCCCTACCAGCAGAGCCTGCGCGGCGAAATCTATCAGACCTATGTCAAGCGGATGGTGGAGCAGGGTCTGGCTTACCCCTGCTTCTGTTCGGCCGAGGCACTGGAGGCCGCCCACGCGCAGCAGAAGGAGCAGAAGCTGCGCACCGGGTATTACGGCCGGTACGCCGTGTGCCGTGACCTGCCGCCCGAGGAGGCGCTGCGGCGCGTGCGGGCGGGAGAGCCGTATGTCGTGCGTCTGCGCGCGGACGGCGACGAAAGCCGCCGCCTCCGCTTTGACGATCTCATCAAGGGCACCATCGAAATGCCGGAAAACGACGAGGACTTTGTCCTCCTCAAATCGGACGGCATCCCGACCTACCACTTTGCCCACGCCATCGACGATCATCTGATGCACACCACCCATGTGATCCGCGGCGACGAATGGATTTCCTCCGTACCGAAGCACCTGCAGCTGTTCCGGCTGCTCGGCTTCCGCGCCCCGAAATACGCCCACATCGCCCCCATCATGGTGGAAGAAAACGGCAGCAAGCGCAAGCTGTCCAAGCGCAAGGACCCGCAGGCCGCCATGCACTATTACGCGGAGCAGGGCTATCCGGCGGACAGCGTTCTCGAATACCTGATGACCATTGCCAGCAGCGACTTTGAGGACTGGCGGCGCCGCTGCCCGCAGGAGCCGCGGGAGCGCTTCCCGTTCAACCTGAAAAAAATGAGCGTGTCGGGCGCACTTTTTGACCTGAACAAGCTCAACGACGTCAGCAAAAACGTGATTGCCCGGATGGAGGCGGACACGGTGACCGCACAGGTGCTGGAGTGGGCCAAGGACTACGACGCGCCGTTTTATGAGCGCCTGACGCGCGACCCCGCCTATACCCGTGCCGTCTTCTCCATCGACCGGGGCGGCGCCAAGCCCCGCAAGGACATGGCCAAGTGGAGCGACGCTCCCGCCTATGCCGCCTATTTCTTTGACGACACCTTCACGCGGGAGGATCCCCTGCCCGAAGCCATTGCACCCGCCGAGGCCTGCGCCGTGCTGCGGGCCTACGCCGCACAGTACACCGAAACCGACGACCGACAGCAATGGTTCGACGCCATCAAGGCCCTGTGCCCCGCACTCGGCTTCTGCCCGGAGGTCAAGGAATACAAGCAGCATCCCGAGGACTTCAAGGGCCATGCCGGCGACGTCAGCACACTTCTGCGCATTGCCGTCACCGGACGGCGCAACACACCGGATCTGTGCAGCATTTTCTGCCTGCTCGGTCGGGAGCGCGTGCTGGCCCGCATCGAGGACGCCATTCATCTTTGGAGCCGCTGAAAGAAAGGAGACCGCATCATGACGGATACCGCAGAGGGACGTTCCGTTCCCGAAAGCAGCAATTTTATCCATGAGATCATCGACGAGGAGCTGAAGGAGGGGGGCCGCTGCTACGGGCAGACGGTTCACACCCGCTTCCCGCCCGAGCCGAACGGCTATCTGCACATCGGCCACGTCAAGGCCATGTGCATCGATTTCGGCACCGCCGAAAAATACGGCGGACTGTGCAACCTGCGTATGGACGACACCAACCCCTCCAAGGAGGACGACGAATACGTCCGCGCCATTCAGGAGGACATCCACTGGATGGGCTTTGACTGGGGCAACCGCTTCTTCTACGCCTCGGATTATTTCGACACCATGTACGAGCTGGCCGTCGGCCTCATCCGCAAGGGGCTTGCCTATGTCTGCGAGCTGTCGCCCGATGAGGTGCGCGAGAACCGCGGCGACCTGACGCATCCCGCCCGCAGCCCGTATCGCGACCGGCCGATCGAGGAGAGTCTCTCCCTGTTTGAGCGGATGCGGGCCGGTGAATTCGAGGACGGCCGCATGACGCTGCGTGCCAAAATCGACCTCGGCAGCGGCAATTTCAACATGCGGGATCCGGTCATTTACCGCATCAACCACATGCCGCACCACCGTCAGGGGAACAAATGGTGCATCTATCCGATGTACGACTACGCCCACCCGATCGAGGACATGATCGAGGGGATCACCCACTCCCTCTGCTCGCTCGAATTTGAGGATCACCGCCCGCTCTACAACTGGGTGCGCGATCACGTCGATCTCAAGGCCACCCCGCGGCAGATCGAGTTTGCGCGGCTCGGCATCAACTATACGGTCATGTCCAAGCGCAAGCTGCGCCGCCTGGTCGAGGAGGGGTACGTGTCCGGCTGGGACGATCCCCGCATGCCGACGCTGTGCGGTCTGCGCCGCCGGGGCTATACTCCGGCCGCCGTGCGCAGCTTCATCGACCGTATCGGCGTCGCCAAGGTGCCGAACACCGTGGAGGTGGCGCTGCTGGAGCACTGCCTGCGGGAGGATCTCAACGCCACGGCCACCCGCGCCATGGCGGTGCTGCGTCCGCTGAAGCTCACCATTCAGAACTACCCCGAGGGGCAGAGCGAGACCTTCGCCATGGAAAACAACCCCACCGCCGCGGATTCCGGCACCCATGCCGTCAGCTTCTCCCGCACCCTGTATATTGAGCAGGACGACTTTATGGAGGAGCCGGTCAAGGGGTATTTCCGGATGTTCCCGGGCAATGAGGTACGTCTCAAATCGGCCTATGTCGTGCGCTGCACAGGCTGCGTCAGGGATGCGGACGGCCGTGTGATTGAGGTTCTGGCCGAATACGATCCCGAGACCCGCGGCGGCGATACGCCGGACGGGCGGCGCGTCCGCGGCACCATTCACTGGGTGGATGCCGCCACGGCCATCGATGCCGAGGTGCGGCTCTATTCCTCGCTGTTCACCGACCCCGACCCCGATGCCGCCGACAAGGATTTTCTGGCCTGTCTGAACGGGCAGTCGCTCGAAACGCTCACCGGCTGCAAGCTGGAGGCCTCGCTCGGCGGGGCCGAGGCTCCCGCCTCCTTCCAGTTCTTACGGCTCGGCTATTTCTGCGCAGACAAGGACAGCACCCCGGAGCATCCGGTGTTCAACCGTTCCGTCTCGCTGAAGGACAGCTTCAAAAAATAAGGAAACGGCAAACAGCCCCGGCTTGCGGTAAAAACCGCAGCCGGGGCTGTTGAGCGTGTCAAAAAACTCTGTTTTTGACACGCTCGGAGGCTGTCTGAAAGGCTGCAGG
>URYX01000082.1 GCA_900552225.1 uncultured Oscillospiraceae bacterium
GCCTTTCAGACAGCCTCCGAGCGTGTCAAAAACATAGTTTTTTGACACGCTCAGCTCTCCCAGAGGGAGAGCCAAGGGGCTGTATCCCGTTATATAGTATGTTGGCATGAGCAATGGAGCGTATCTGTATCGGTACGCTCCATTGACTGTTTTATGAACACCTGTCTAACGCGCGGGACATGCGCAAAAGTACCGAAAAAGAGCGGGGAAAAGAGCGAAAGTTTAAGAAAAGCGCCGTTCTTTCCGATAATTCCGAAAAATCGGACGGCAACGGTGGAAAAACGGCGGCGGGTTTGCTATAATAACAACCGAATACGCCCGAAAAAGGCGATACCGTGCGCGAAGGCGAGGGACTCGGATGAAGAAATACGAAATGGATATGTGCCACGGTCCGCTGTTCAAAAAGATCGTGATGTTCTCGATACCGCTGATGCTGACCGGTGTGCTGCAGCTGCTGTACAATATGGCGGACGTCGTGGTGGTCGGCCAGTATGCGGAGGACAGTCAGACCTCTCTGGCGGCGGTGACCTCCAACGGGGCGCTGGTCAGCCTGATTGTCAACCTGTTTATGGGGCTGGCGGTCGGCGCCGGTGTGGCCGTGGCGCAGTATTACGGGGCCGGACGGCACGAGGATGTGCAGGAGGTGGTGCACACCTCCATGCTGGTCAGCGTAATTTTCGGCGTCGTCATCGGGGTGTTCGGCTTTTTCACCAGCCGCTGGATGCTGTCCCTGATGGATACGCCGTCGGATGTGATCGACCAGTCCGATCTGTATCTGAAAATCTATTTCACCGGGCTGCCCGGTATGATGGTCTATAACTTCGGGGCCTCCATTCTGCGGTCAGTGGGCGATACGCGCCGCCCGCTGTATTTTCTGACGGCCTCGGGGCTCGTGAATGTGGCGCTGAACCTGGTGTTTGTGATTGTGTTCCACTGGGATGTGGAGGGCGTGGCCACCGCGACGGTGATTGCGCAGTACATTTCCGCGGTGCTCGTCGTGCTGAGCCTGTGCCGCGCGGATAACTGCTGCCATCTGTCCTTCCGCAAGCTGCGGATTCACGGCAGCAAGCTGTGGCAGATCACCAAGATCGGACTGCCGGCCGGGATCCAGGGCGCCCTGTTTTCCATCTCCAACGTGCTGATCCAGTCGTCGGTCAACTCCTTCGGCAAGCTCATCATGGCGGGAAACGGTGCGGCGGCGACGCTCGAGGGGTTTGTCTATACCTGTATGAACACGATCGGGCAGGCGGCCATGACCTTTACGGGGCAGAATGTCGGTGCGCGGCAGTATAAGCGCATTTCCAAAATCTGCGTGCAGTGCATGCTGCTGGTGAGCATCGGCGGCTTTATTCTCAGTGTCCTGCTGCTGTGGGTGTTTGCGGAGCCGCTGATGTATCTGTATACGCCGGAGGCGGACGTGGTGGCGGCCGGTACAATCCGGCTGACCATCTTTGCGTTTACGTATTTCCTGGACGGGGCCATGGAGACCATGTGCGGCATGCTGCGCGGCATGAACTGTTCGATGACGCCGATGATCACCTCGCTGCTCGGTGTCTGCGGCTTCCGCGTGGTGTGGATTTATACCGTGTTTGCCGCCAACCACTCGCTGCGCGGGCTCTACCTCTCGTATCCGATTTCGTGGACCATTACGCTGGCGGCGCACACGGTCTGCTATTTTATCGTGCATCACCGCCTCAAGGAGCGGATGGCGGCCGAGGAGGCCATGGGAGACGGGACGCTGTCTCCGGCGGCACCGTAAAAAAGCGGACTTTCGCGCTTTTATCTTGCAGCGTGTGAAAAAATATGCTATACTGGATAGCAAACGAAAAGAGGCCGCATCCGACGGCATAAGGAGCGAGGAGAATGGCAAGAATTCAGATGAAAACGCCGCTGGTGGAGATGGACGGCGACGAGATGACCCGCATTCTGTGGCAGGCAATCAAGGAAAAGCTGCTGATGCCGTATGTGGAGCTGAGATGCGAGTATTACGATCTCGGGCTGCCGCACGGCCACGAGACGGACGACCGTGTGACCGTGGAGGCGGCGGAGGCCATCCGCCGGCTCGGAGTCGGCGTCAAGTGCGCCACCATTACGCCGAATGCGCAGCGCGTGGAGGAGTACGGGCTGAAGCAGATGTGGAAGAGTCCGAACGGGACGATCCGCGCCCTGCTGGACGGGACGGTGTTCCGTGCGCCGGTGACGGTGCGCGGCATTACGCCGACGGTCTCCACGTGGAAGCATCCGATTACGCTGGCGCGTCATGCCTACGGCGATATCTACAAGAATACGGAGCTGCGCGTGCCGGCGGGAAGCCGTGCGGAGCTGTGCGTCACCGATGCCGAGGGGCATGAGACGCGGGCGCTGATCCACGCTTTTGACGGGGACGGCGTCGTGATGGGAATGCACAACACCGATGCGTCGATCACGGGCTTTGCCCACAGCTGCTTCCGCTTCGCGCTGGATACCCGGCAGGACCTGTGGTTCTCCACCAAGGACACTATCTCGAAAACCTACGATCACCGCTTCAAGGATATTTTTGCGGACCTGTATGAGCGGGAGTACCGCGAGGCCTTTGAAAAGGCGGGCATTTCCTATTTCTATACACTGATCGACGATGCCGTGGCGCGCGTGATGCGCTCGGAGGGCGGCTTTATCTGGGCCTGCAAGAATTACGACGGCGACGTGATGAGCGATATGGTGGCGACGGCGTTCGGCTCGCTGGCGATGATGACCAGTGTGCTGGTGTCGCCCGACGGCAAGTATGAGTATGAGGCGGCCCACGGCACGGTGACGCGGCATTATTACCGTTATCTCAAGGGGGAGCAGACCTCCACGAATCCCGTGGCGACGATTTTTGCGTGGTCGGGGGCGCTGCGCAAGCGCGGCGAGCTGGATGAGCTGCCCGAGCTGTGCGCCTTTGCCGACCGGCTGGAGGCGGCCACGCTCGGCACCATCGAGGACGGCATCATGACGGGCGATTTGGCGGCGCTGTCCACGCTGTCGCAGAAGCGCAGCGTGATGAGCATGGAATTCCTCGATGCCATTGCCTCCCGCCTGGAGTCGTAAAAAATTTACAGAAAAGTCGCGTTTTCTTTTGCCCTTTCTCTTGCAAAAACGGGGAAAAGCGGCTATAATAAGCGATGGTAAATTATTCTCAGAAGGGATGTTTTGTATATGGATCTGCTTCACAAGAAGAATGTTGAGGATCTGGATGTCGCGGGCAAGCGCGTTCTCGTGCGCTGCGACTTCAATGTGCCGCTGAAAAACGGGGTCATCACGGATGAAAACCGGATTGTGGCGGCGCTGCCGACCATTCAGTACCTGATTGACCACCATGCGAAGGTCATCCTCTGCTCTCACCTCGGCAAGCCGAAGGGCGAGCCGAAGCCGGAGCTGTCGCTGGCTCCCGTGGCCAAGCGTCTGGAGGAGCACCTCGGCCGTCCGGTGGTGTTTGCGGCGGACGATACCGTGGTCGGAGAGCATGCCAAGGCGGCCGTGGCGGCCATGAAGGACGGCGACGTGGTGCTGCTGGAGAACACCCGCTTCCGTCCGGAGGAGACCAAGAACTGCGAGAGCTTCTCGAAGGAGCTGGCCTCCCTGTGTGACCTGTTTGTCAACGATGCGTTCGGTGCCGCTCACCGGGCCCACTGCTCGACGGTGGGTGTGGCCTCCTTTGTGAAGGAGTCGGCCAACGGCTATCTGATGGCGAAGGAGATTCAGTTCCTCGGCGCGGCCGTGGAGCATCCGGTGCGCCCGTTTGTGACGATTCTCGGCGGTGCCAAGGTGGCCGACAAGCTCAACGTCATCGAGAACCTGCTCAACAAGGCGGACACGCTGATCATCGGCGGCGGCATGGCCTATACCTTCCTGGTGGCCAAGGGCTACAATGTCGGCACCTCCCTGGTGGACAATGAGAAGGTGGATTACTGCCGCGATATGCTGGCCCGGGCCGAGCAGAAGGGTGTCAAGATCCTGCTGCCGGTGGACTGCACGGTAGTGAAGGACTTCCCGGATCCGATCGATGCGCCGATCGAGACGGAGATCATGCCGGTGGATGCGATTCCGGCGGACCATATGAGCCTCGACATCGGCCCGAAGACGGCCGAGCTGTTCGCGGACGAAATCAAGAAGGCCAAGACGGTGGTCTGGAACGGCCCGATGGGCGTGTTCGAGAACCCGATGCTGGCCAAGGGCACCATCGCGGTGGCCCGTGCCATGGCGGAGACCGATGCGGTCACCATCATCGGCGGCGGCGACTCGGCGGCGGCTGTCAACACGCTCGGCTTCGGTGACAAGATGAGCCACATCTCCACCGGCGGCGGCGCCTCCCTCGAATTCCTGGAGGGCAAGGAGCTTCCGGGCATTGCGGCCATGAGCGATAAATAAGTGTTGTGCGCAAATGCCGTTTTTCTCGGAAAACGGCATTTGCTTTGTCGCGGAAAATTCCGAAAAAAGAATTCTGACGGAGGTTTTGAAAATGCGTGAATATGTGATTGCCGGAAACTGGAAGATGAACAAGACGCCCGCGGAGGCGAAGGCTCTGATTGAGGAGATCAAGCCGCTGGTGGCGGATGCGGCCTGCCGTGTGATCGTCGGTGTGCCGTTTGTGGATTTGTCGGTGGCGCTGGAGGCGACGGCCGGCACCGCGATCGGTGTGGCGGCGCAGAACTGCCACTGGGCGGACAAGGGTGCGTTTACGGGCGAGGTGTCCGCGCCGATGCTGGCGGCGATGGGCGTCGGCTATGTCATTCTCGGTCACAGCGAGCGCCGCACCTATTTCGGGGAGACGGATGTTACGGTGCAGAAGCGCGTGCGTGCGGCTCTCGATGCGGGGCTGTCGGTGATCCTGTGCGTCGGTGAGACGCTGGAGCAGCGGGAGCAGGGCATCACGGGCGAGATCGTGGCGATGCAGACGAAGATTGCGCTCGGCGGTGTCAGTGCGGACGAGCTGTCCCGCATCATCATTGCGTATGAGCCGGTTTGGGCCATCGGCACCGGCCGCACGGCGACGAGCGAGCAGGCCAACGAGGTGTGTGTGCTGATCCGTGATACGCTGGCGGCGCTGTATACCCGCGAGGCGGCGGAGAACACGGTGATTCAGTACGGCGGCTCGATGAATGCGGGCAATGCGGCCGAGCTGCTGGCGCAGCCGGACGTGGACGGCGGACTGATCGGCGGTGCGTCGCTGAAGGCGGCGGACTTCTCCGTGATTGTGCATGCGGCGAAGCAGTAAGCGGCGGGACGGCCGTTTTACACAGGCCGGATTACGGCGTACCAATCGGAATGCAAGGGAAGGAGCAAGCATATGAAACATCCCACAACTTTGATCATTATGGACGGCTTCGGCATCAACCCGTCGGATTACGGCAACGCAATCCGCGCGGCCAAGACGCCGAATCTCACCAAGCTGTTCCGGGAGAATCCCTATACCACCATCGGAGCCTCGGGGCTGGATGTCGGTCTGCCGGACGGGCAGATGGGCAACAGCGAGGTGGGGCACACCAACATCGGAGCCGGCCGCGTGGTCTACCAGATGCTGGTGAAAATTTCCAAGTCCATTCAGGACGGGGACTTCTTCCGTAACCCCGTGCTGCTGGAGGCGATGGAGAACTGCCGGAAGAATCACACGGCCCTGCACCTGATGGGGCTGCTGTCCGACGGCGGAGTGCACAGCCACATTGAGCACCTGTACGGTCTTCTGGAGATGGCCAAGCGCGAGGGACTCGACAAGGTGTATGTCCACGGTTTCCTCGACGGCCGCGACGTGCCGCCGACCTCGGGCGTGGAATATGTCCGCGCATGTGCCGATAAGCTGCAGGAGCTGGGGGTCGGGCGTATGGCAACGCTGTCCGGCCGGTATTATGCCATGGACCGCGATTTTGCCTGGGACCGTGAGGAAAAGGCCTATGCGGCGATGGTATACGGTGAGGGCGTGCAGGCGGATGATCCCGTACAGGCGGTGGAGGCCTCCTATGCGGCGGGGGTAACGGACGAGTTCCTGCTGCCGACCGTGCTGCGCGGGGCGGCCCCGATTGCGGCCAACGACAGTGTGATCTTCTTCAATTTCCGCCCCGACCGTGCGCGTCAGCTGACCCGTATCTTTACGGACGACACCTTTGACGGATTTGTACGCCGGGACGGCCGCTTCCCGGTGCATTTTGTGTGCATGACCTCCTACGACGCGACGATGCCCCATGTGTCGGTGGCGTTCCCGCCGCAGGAGCTGACCCATACGATGGGAGAGGTGGTCAGCCACGCCGGCAAGACACAGCTTCGTATTGCCGAGACGCAGAAATACGCGCACGTGACGTTCTTCTACAACGGCGGCGAGGAAAAGACCTTTGAGGGGGAGGATCGGATTCTGATCCAGTCGCCCGACGTCCCGACCTTCGACCTGAAGCCGGAGATGAGCGCCTATGAGGTGTGCGATGCGGTGGTGGAGCAGATTCGTGCCGGGAAATATGACATGGTGATTCTGAACTTCGCCAACTGCGATATGGTCGGCCATACCGGCGTGTTCGACGCGGCGGTGAAGGCGGTGGAGGCGGTGGACACCTGTGTCGGCCGCGTGGTGGAGGCTACGCTCGCGATGGGCGGCGTGGCGCTGATTACCGCCGACCACGGCAACGCGGACAAGATGTATGAGGAGGACGGCTCGCCGTTTACCGCGCATACGACCAATCCGGTGCCGTTCTGCATTGTGGGTCATCCGTGCAGGCTGCGCGAGGGCGGACGGCTGGCGGATATTTCCCCCACGATGCTGGAGCTGATGGGAATCCCGCAGCCGGCCGAGATGGACGGTGTCAGCCTGATTGCCCATTGAAGCGGGGCCGACAGCAAGCTATCGAAATTTCAGAAATGAGGCGCTCCCGTTCTCCGGTTTTACACCGGAGAACGGGAGCGTTTTTTATGGGGTGAGCGGGAAGGGCGCGGCGGGAATGCGGGGCTTTTTGGGAGATGGCGGGCTGAGGGAGGCATTTTTGGGAGAGGGTGATTGCCTTGGCCTGGGGTGCGGATGCAGGGCAGGCGCAGGGTACCTGTGCGAAAAAAGCCGAAAAGCAGGGATGTCGTGAGGCGTGACAGAGAGCACCCGAGGATTGCGAACGGAGTTGATCTGTGTTTAAGAAAAGGCTGCCAAACGGCACCGAAGGGTTGGGCACTCTATTCGCTTTGCCTAAAAAATAATCAGGGGATTCTACTTGTTTTTCCTGCAAAACGGTGCTATAATGACGGTGTTGTTTAAAGCGCTCTCCAATGCCTGCGGAGCGGGGAGCTTTGAAAACAGCGCTATTGCCTGTCGGGACACCGGATTCTGATGTGCCGCCCGTCGAGACAAGGCAATCGGAAGCCGCTGTTTTGTCCGTACACGGTCAAAGACCTGTCTCTTATA
>URYX01000083.1 GCA_900552225.1 uncultured Oscillospiraceae bacterium
AGCAAAAGCGTTGGCCCCCAGGGGCCAACCGTGTTTTAATAATTCAAAGAGAAAGCATCGGAAATTCACGGTTTCTTTCTTGAACTTATGCTGCTTTTGCGGACTGCGGCCTTTTTTGACAGTCTGAGCCCGGCAGGATCTTGAATCCTGCCGGGCTCTTGTTTTCGTGGAGACAACGGATACATCAGGCGTACATGGAAGCCGCCGCCTTATGAGGCGGCCCCGACCGTCTGGGTACGGAGATAATTGTCGTACCACTGGATGGCGGCATCGACGGCCGCGGCCTCGTGCTGCTCGCACAGCGCGGCATACCGGGCTTCGAAGTCCTCGACGCGCTCTCCGGTGTCGGTGTACAGCTCCTCCATCACCGAGGTGAGAGCGTCCAGCGCCTGGGCGTCCAGCGTGTTGCCCGGCGTCTTGGATTTGTCCGTATACTCCTCAAAATCCGGAAACTCAATGGTGACGGCCTCCGCCACGTGGTGAATCGCGGTGCGCATCTGTACCCGGTAGACGGAATCTCCGGCCTCGACCGTATAGCTCTGCGTATAATCCGTAAAGTAGATGTCGCCGTTGACCGCAAAGGAGACCGCGGCCTCGGTGACGGTGGGCTGCGTCCCGGCCGGCAGCGTGCTGCCGAGGAGCGTATAGAACAGGCCGTCCTCACGCAGCAGCTCATCCTCGATGCGTTCACTGTCCACCGTGACGGAAATCTGCGTGTTGTTGCTTTTGGCAACGACGGAGACATCCCGGAACGCGGCGGCTGTCATGGCGACCAGGCTGAACTGATCCGCCATGGCCGTGGCATCGTCCCCGGTAAAATTTTCGGAATACTGCTGATGCTCGTCGTGGTAATAGCGCTTTCCGTCGCGGTAATACTGCGTATATTCCACCGTGCTGCCTGCTTCGGTCAGGGTGAAGTGCTTGTACAGCAGCGGGGCGGTGGGATCGCCGCCGAGCTTCAGCTCGGCCGTGAACCGGAGGTCGTGTGCTTCGCCGTTGACGGTTGCGGTGACCGTTCCGGTGGTGGTAGAATCTACGCTGGCCAGGATTCGGCGGTTTTCCGCAGCCTCGGAATACAGGGTATAGCCCTGCTCGACCCGCGCCCTCCGCTCGGTTTCCTCCTGATTCGGATCGTTGTGACTGTCGGAGGGGGTTTGAGCGCAGCCGGCACAGAGCAGCAGTACACATACCAAAATGACCGCACGTCGCAGCTGTTTCATGGACGTTCTCCTTTCAGCGGCGCCGCTTGCCGCGGCGCAGGAATGCGCTTTCGTGTGTATAAATCAGAATCTGCCGCCGGATGCCGGCAAGCCCGAGGGCGCAGAGCACCAAAGGCCACGCACAGCCGTACAGCAGCTCCTGTACATACCCGCTCTGCGTGAGGCAGAATCCCAAAAACTTTCCGAAGCTCATGGTCAACAGCTGAGGCAGCCCGCTGTCCTCCGCAAGGATTTCGCGGATTTTCCACCATTCATAGATCTGAAAGCCGCAGGTCAGCAGCACGACACTGACCAGGGAGCACACCACGATGACGGTGACGGCAAAGCCGGTGGAATGAGCGCCCCACAGCAGACGGTAGCCGAAAAACGAGGCGATGCCGATAAAGCCCAGCAGAATCCAGAGGTCATAGCCGGCAAAGGTACGGATCAGGAACCACGGCAGCGCCCCGACCAGGGCTCCGAGCAGGGCTCCGGCGAAGCCGGTCAGATAATAGACGAAGGGCTCTCCGTCGCGTTCATGCCGGTCATTGAAGGATTGGGACGCCCCAGATACCGTGTCGGCGGCCATGGTCTGCAGAAAGGCAGTCAGACGTTCGCCGTCCCAGCTGCAGAGAGAGGGACAGACCACCCGCACGGAGCAGCCGTCGCCGTGCTCCGCCGTCAGGCCGGGGTACTGCGCTGCCCAGCGCTGCTGCAGCTTTTTCAGCTGCTTTTCCGCGACGTTGACGGAGAATTCCACCGTCTCGGCCGCCGGGACAATGCGGAAGGCAACACCGTTTACCATGCCGGTTGCGGTCTGTGTCTCGGAATGAACGCGAAGGCCCCGGTCGGAGCAAACGCTCAGAAAGGCATCAATGCTCATACCCGTTGTCCTCCGTCTCCCGGTCGCACAGGGCGTCCGCATTGTCGCGGATGTAGGCAATCAGCCCGGCAGTCGGGTGCTCCCGCTCGGCCGCCTCGACATAGGAGGCGTGGCAATCGGCCAGCTCCGCCTCGTCGGAGGTGCCGAGTGCGCGGCGAACGGCTGCGGCGCATTCGGGGGCGCCGCACTCATCCAGCCCCTCGGCGGCATATTCGCAAAACTGGCGGGACGGCGAGGCAAACAGCGTGTCAAAATCGCCGCTGTCCAGCTCCTGATGAATCAGCCACACGGCGTATACCAGCACGCGCTCGTGCGACAGCAGCGGCAGCGTCGTATAGGGGTCGGGCTGCTTTTTGTCCTGCTTGGCGTTGAGGTTGGCGATGACCGCCTCCGTCAGCTCCTCATCCGGAAGCGCATCCAGCGTTTCGCGGGTCAATACGGCATACTGCTTCTGCAGTCGCTCGCTGCGCTTTTCCTGCTCGGTGCGGTAATGGCGGTTCATCAGCCACAGAACCAGCCATATCAGCACCAACAGAATCACGACCCGCAGCAGCATTCCCTCCCAGGCCTCCAGCGCCAGGGTGTACCATTGCATTGTCATTGCTCATTCCCTCCCGTTGACGGTGTATAGTCCTCCTGCGTCAGTGCACGGTAAAGCTCCTGCCGCGTGTAGCCGAAGCGCGCTGCCGCCTCTCGGGCGGCCTCGGAGGTGCGCATACCGGCATCGCGCTGCGCTCCGGCCCAGGCGACGGCCTCCTCCCACGTGGCGGAGGGTGCTGCCGCGGAGACTTCCCGGGCCCCCTCCAGCACCAGCACGAATTCTCCGCGCGGCGGCTCGGCCTCATAGGTCCGGATGGCGGCGGAGAGCGTGGTCAGTACGGTTTCCTCGTAAATTTTGGTCAGCTCCCGGCACAGGGCGATACGCCGATCCCCGAAGGCGGCATAAAAATCCCGCAGCGTAGTCAGAAGCTTATGCGGCGCCTCGTAAAATACCATGGTGCGGGTCTCGTTCTGCAGGGAGCGCAGATGCTCCCGCCGTCCCGGTTTGTTGACCGAGAGAAAGCCTTCAAACGTAAAGCGCCCGGACGGAAGCCCCGACAGGGCAACGGCGGTGGCGACGGCGGTCGGGCCGGGTACCGCGCGGACGGGGATGCCCTCCGCGTGGCACAGAGCCACCAGCGCTTCTCCCGGGTCGGAAATGGCGGGCATGCCGGCATCGGTCACCAGCACGATATGCTCGCCTGCCTGCATACGGGCACACAGCCGCCGGCCGCTCTCCTCCTTGTTGTGCTCGTGGTAACTGACGAGTGGCTTCTTCAGCCCGAAGGCGTTCAGCAGCCGCAGCGTAACGCGCGTATCCTCCGCCGCGACGGCGTCGCAGTCCCGCAGCGCCTCCTGCGCGCGGGGCGACAGGTCGGAGAGGTTGCCGATGGGCGTTCCCACCAGCGTCAGCTGCCCGCTCATCGCGCCGTTACCAGGCACAGCCACCCGCCGGAGGCGTACCGCTCCCGCACGGTAAAGCCGGACTCGGCCAGAGCGCGGAGCACATCCTGCTCGCGGATGTCGATGATACCGGATACGATGTAGACGCCGTCCGGCTCCAAAAACGGAGGTACGGAGGGGGACAGCGCGATAATGGCATCGGCCACGATGTTGGCCACCACTACCCGGTAGGTACCGGTGATGTCGCGGGCCAGATCGCCCACCCGCATATCGTAGCGGGGCGGGGTAAAGCCGTTCAGCGCTCCGTTTTCCTGCGCGGTGCGCACGGCGGTCGGATCAATGTCCACGCCGACGGCGCTGTCGGCTCCGTACAGCAGCGAGGCAACGGATAAAATCCCGCTGCCGCAGCCGATGTCCAATACACGGTCTCCGGGGCGAATATGATGCTCCAGGGCCTCCAGGACCAGCCGCGTGGTGTCGTGTCCGCCGGTGCCGAAGGCCATGCCGGGGTCGATGGAGAGCACCCGGCGGTTGCCGGGCTGCTCCACGGTCTCCCAGGTGGGGCAGATAATCAGCCGTTCTCCGACCGGCAGGGGCTTGAAATACTTTTTCCAGTTGTTGGCCCAGTCCTGCTCATTCACGGTGTCGGAGCAGAGAGTGTGGTCAATGCCGGCGGCCGTGAGCCGCTCCTGCAGAAAGCCGAGGGCCTCGGACGGGCTTTGCTCCGGACTCAGATAGAGATGGATGGTGGTGCGCGTCCGGTCGCGCGCCAGCAGCTCCTCGTCGATCAGGTCAATGTGCGCAATGGTGCGCGCCCCTTCCTCCAGATCGCTGTAATCCTCGATATAGACGCCGTAGGGGACCACCATATTGGCAATGGCCGCCGCCGTGTCCGTGTCGGCGCAGGGAACCGTAATGCAGACCTCGGTCCAATCCATTGTTGCTCTCTCCTTATTCTGTCCGCCCGCGGGGGCGGAACGCCTTGATTTATTTTCGCCGGAGGGCGGGGAAGCTCGCGAGATAAGGCAGAATCTGCCGCTCGATCTGTGCACAGCCGCCCGGCACATTGCTTTCGATGTTGAGCGGCATCACCGGGTCGTGCACACTCAGGCGCAGAAGCGCCCAGCCGGAGCCGGTTTCGCCGTCAAAGGAGATGCGGACGCCCTCGCAGCTGTCATCCGCTACGCGCCAGCCCTTATCCTCGGCATACTGACCGAGTCCGTCCAACACCGTGTCGCCGTAAGCGCGGAAATCCGGTTCCGTGATGGCAAAACGGATTTCTTCGGCCTCGGCCGGCTCGCGCAGGGCCCCGATCAGATCCTCGACGGTGCGTCCCTCCGCGCGCAGCCGGGCCACGGTGATGAGAATGCGGGTGGCCAGATAGGCGCCGTCATCCAAAAAGTAGTTGTCGCGAAGGGCGGCGTGGCCGGAGGTCTCGATGGCGAGCGGTGCGTCGATCCCTTCCCGGTTCAGACGGATTGCCTCGTTGATGACGTTTTTATAGCCGCGCTTGAACCGACGGTGCTTACCGCCGAGTGTACCCTCGATAAATTCCTTGAGCCCGTCCGAGGTCACCGAGTCGGTGACCACCGTGCCGCCCGGATGCTTTTCCAGGACGATGGCCGAGGCCAGGGCGATAAGGCGGTTGCGGTTGATTTCCCGTCCCCGGGCATCGACACAGCCGGCCCGGTCCACATCGGTGTCGAAAATAATGCCGAAATCGGCCTGCGATACCGTGACGGCTTCGCAGATGCTGCGCATGGCCTCCTCGTTTTCCGGGTTCGGAATGTGATTCGGGAAGCGTCCGTCCGGCTCCAGATAGCGGCTGCCGCGGATGTCGGCTCCGAGCGGCGCCAGCACGTCGGAGGCATAGAAGCCGCCGACACCGTTGCCGGCATCGACCACCAAATGCAGTCCGGTCAGCGGCCGATCCGCCTCGGCCGCGTTCAGGCCGCCGCAGATCATGCGCCGCAGGTGTGCCGCATAGCGCGGCATATATTCGGTTGCGGTGACCGTCCCCGGTGCCGCGGGGGAGACGGGGGTATTCTGCTCGGCCGTTTCCAGCAGCGCGGAAATGTCCTCGCTCTCCAATCCGCCGCTCGGACGGAAAAATTTAAGGCCGTTGCGCTGCCACGGATGGTGGCTCGCCGTGATCTGTACCGCGCCGTCACACCCCAGATCCACGGTTGTCATGAACATGGCGGGTGTAGAGCACAGGCCGCATTCCAGCACCTGAGCACCCGCACGGGTCAGCCCCCGGATGACGGCGTCCCGCATGCGCTCTCCCGAAAGGCGGCTGTCGCGCCCGACGGAGATGCGGGGGGCCGGCTTGCCGCACTGTTTTTCAAGCCAGACGGCAAAGGCGGCGCCGATTCGTTCCACTACCTCGTCGGTCAGGGTCAAGGGTTCGTCTTCCACACCCTCCATGGCCACGCCGCGAATGTCCGTTCCGCTTTTAAGACTTTTCCAAAACTCCGTCATTGCGTAAAACTCCTTTTTCGGTTGCCGCCCGATGCCGTGTGTAAACTGTAATCGCCTATAGTATACCAGTTTTCGCGGGTCTTGGCAAGATGCGAAGCAAAAATGATGGGTTTGATTTTGTATAAAAAGCCGGAGATGCCCGTTGGGAAGCCGCTCTCGGCTCTGCAGTCGGTTCCGTCCTCCCTGTATGAAATGGCCAAGGTGGAGGGAGCTACTCCGTGGGAGATTTTCTGGAAAATTACATTTGTAATGATCAGTCCCATGCTGGTGTTGTGCACCATTTATTCGATCATCGATTCTTTTACAGCCTACAATAACCGGGTAATTCTTGCCATTGAAAACCAGATGTATGGGGTCGGGAACATGGGCTTGGCCTCGGCAATGTCTTGGATCTATTTCGGGATTGTGACGGTGATTCTGTTGGCGGTGGCCGGCGTCGGTTCAAGACTTGCCTTCTATTACGATAAATAAGGGGGTGCTGTTTATCTTATGCTGCGCTCTGTAAAATCTCGAAAGGATCGGTGGCCGGGCTTCCGCCCGCGGCTGCAGCTTCAAAAGCATGCATGGCCTCTCGTCCGCTTTTTGCTGGTGTTCGGGATTTCATTTGTCATTCTTTATCCGCTGCTGGTCCGGTTAACGGTCTCCTTTATGACGGAAAAGGATCTGATGGATCTAACGGTAAAATGGATTCCCAAAACGCTGACCCTGGAGAATTATGAAATTGCGCTGAAGGCTTTGCGTCCGGAAAAGACCTTGATAAATTCCGGGTTCTATACGGTAGTGATTACGCTGATCCAATTGCTGACCTGTACCCTGGCGGCTTACGGATTCGCTCGCTACCCGTATCCGGGGAGCAAAGTGATTTTTGCACTTCTTATCTTTGCGCTGGCGGTTCCGCCGCAGACCTACATATCGGCACAGTATGTACAGTTTCGGTTTTTGGATCCCTTTGGGCTTATGACCATGCTTCACGGAAAATCCGGAATGATCAATACGATGCTTCCCTTTATACTGCGGGCTGTTTTTTGCCAGGGAATCCGTAACGGACTATATATCTTTTTGATGGTGCAGTATTTCCGGAACCTGCCGGTTGAGCTGGAAGAGGCGGCCAATGTGGACGGAGCAGGCACGGTTCGCGTGTTTTTCAGTATTATTCTTCCGAATTCGACTCCTATTTTGGTGACGGTCGGAGTGCTTTCTGTCGTCTGGCAGTGGAATGACAGCTTTTTTACTGCCATGCTGGCACCGCAGATGGATTTCATGGCGACTAATGTCGGCAAAATCTATAATCTGCTGCGCGAGGCCACAGGCACGACCGATTTCCTGCAGCAGGATAC
>URYX01000084.1 GCA_900552225.1 uncultured Oscillospiraceae bacterium
TTCCCCAAAATTTATGCTGCTTTTGCGGCCTGCAGCCTTTTTTGACAGTCTGAGCTCCCTCGTCAGAGGGAGCGAAAAGGGCGCGGCGCCGGGGGCGGCAGGAAAGCGGAGGGTTGCGGGCAGGCTGCGTCAGGTCCGTTTCAACAGCACGACGCATTCGACGTGCGCCGTATGGGGGAACATATCCACCGGCTGGGCCGCCATGGGGCGGTAGCCGTAACGGCAGAACACCGCCAGATCCCGCGCCAGCGTCTCGGGGTTACAGGAGATATACACCGCCCTATCCGGGTGCATCTGCGCCAGTGCCCCGATAAATTCCGGTGTGCTCCCCGCGCGGGGCGGGTCGAGGAACACGACGTCCGCCGTCTCTCCCCAATCCGCCATCTCCCGCATAAACGCGCCGGCGTCCGCGCAGGTGAACCGGCAGTTTTCGATGCCGTTGCGTTTCGCGTTGGCAATCGCGTCCCGCACTGCGTCGCGGTTCAGCTCCACTCCCGCCACCTCCCGGGCCTGACGGCTGGCAATCAGGCCGATGGTGCCGGTGCCGCAATAGGCGTCGAGCACGCGCTCCCGGCCGGTGAGTCCCGCCATCTCGACGGCCTTGCCGTAGAGCACCCGGGTCTGGACGGGGTTGACCTGATAAAAGCTCCTTGGAGAAATGCGGAAATAGCAGCCGCACAGCTCATCCTCGATATACCCCTTGCCGTACAGCACCTTTTCCTGCTTTCCGAGCACCAGCGAGGTATAGGCATCGTTGATATTGAGCACGACCGTGGTGATCTCCGGGTGCTTCCGGAGCAGCTGTGCCGTGAACTGCTTCTGCCCCGGGAATACGGCGTTCGCCGCCACCAGCACCACCATGACCTCGCCCGTCGTAAAGCTGCGCTTGACCAGCACGTGGCGCAGAAAGCCCGTGCCGCGGCGCTCGTCATAGGCCGTCATGCGGAAGGACGGCAGCATACGGCGGACGGTCACGATGATGCGGTCCGCCGTCTCATCCTCAATCCGGCAGCTGTCCACCGGCACGATCCGATGGCTGGAGGATTGATAGACGCCGGAGATGATGTGCCCGCGCCGGTCGGTGCCGAAGGCGGCCTGCACCTTGTTGCGGTAGTGATAGGGCGATTCCATCCCCACGATGGGAGACACGTGGCAGTATTTCCCGATCAGCTCCACCACCTTGGCCTGTTTATAGGCCAGCTGGCGGGGGTAGTCCATATTCAGCAGCTGGCAGCCGCCGCATTTTTTGGCATACGGGCAGAGACCGTCCGCCGGATGCCGTGTCTGTTCCGTCATAGCGTTGATTCCTTTTCTCCGTTTTCCGGGCCGTCCGCTGCACGCGTCAGCAGTGCCACGCACTCAACATGGGCCGTGCGGGGGAACATGTCCACGGGGGTCACGCAGCGCAGCGTATACCCGCGGCCGCACAGGGCGTGCAGGTCACGCGCCAGCGTTGCCGGGTCACAGGAGACGTAGACCACCCGTTCGGGGCGCATGGCCGCCACAGCCCGCAGCACCTCCTCGCCGCAGCCCTTGCGCGGCGGATCGACGATGACTGCGTCGGGGTGTGTCCCCTCCGCCGTCAGCGTCCGCACGGCCTCCTCGGCGTCGGCGCACAAAAAGCGGGCGTTGCGGATTCCGTTTTCCTCCGCGTTGCGGCGGGCGTCCGCCACGGCGGCCTCCACAACCTCCACGCCGATGATCTCTCCCGCCTCCCGCGCCATGGAGAGGCCGATGGTGCCGGTGCCGCAATACAGATCCCACACGGTCTCCCGCCCGGTCAGGCCGGCCGCCTCCCGCGCCAGCGCATACAGGCGCTCCGCCTGCCGGCGGTTCACCTGATAGAAGGAGCGCGGCGACAGGCGCACCCGGAGTCCGCACAGGACATCCGTGATATAGGGCTTCCCCCACAGAACGAATTCACTGTCACCGAGCACGACATTCGTATCGCGGCGGTTGAGGTTTACCATGACGGAGGTCACGCCCTCAAGCTGCCGCAGGGTCTCTGTCAGCCATTCGGGATGCGGCAGCCTGCCGGAGGTGCAGACCAGGCACACCATGCGTTCCCCGGTGGCCTCCGCCTCGCGGATGTAAATATGGCGCAGGAGTCCCGTTCCCGTGCTCTCGTCATAAAGCGGCACCCGCGCCCGGACGATCCAGTCCGCCACGGCATCCAGGATTTCCCGGAACACCGGCGGCTGCAGGGCGCAGTCCCGCTGCTCCACGATGCGGTGGGAGCGGGGCGCGTAAAACCCGATGCGCGGCGTGCCGTCCTCTCCGGCCAACACCGGGTACTGCGCCTTGTTGCGGTAGCCGGTCAGCCGGTCGCAGGGCACGATCGGGCGCAGCAGCGCCGCCGCGTCCGTCACCCCTCCGATCCGGGTCAGGCAGTCCTCCACGTGCTGCCGCTTATACTGCAGCTCCGCCTCGTAGGAGACATGGCGCCAGACGCAGCCGCCGCAGCGGCCGAAGGCTGTACAGCTGTTTCCCTTTACGCGATCGGGAGACGACTGCAGCAGCTCCTCGACGCGTCCGTAGGCACAGCGCTTCTCCACCTTGACGATCCGGCAGCGCACGACATCCCCCACCGCCGTCATCGGGACAAACACCACCATACCGGCGTCTCCGTCCTCCGCCGGGGCGCGTCCTACGCCGTTTCCGGATGCCGTAACGCCGGTTACGGTCAGCACGATGCTCTGATTTTTGACGAGACCCATGATTTTCACTCCCGACCAAAGCGACCGGAGAGAAGAAGCGCTGTCCGCGGCATCTTTTCTCCGGCCGTCTTTTGTGTTAAGCTGTTTTGCTTTACATGCTGATGGAATAGTTCGGCGCTTCCTTCGTGATGTGGATATCGTGGGGGTGGCTCTCCTTGAGGCCGGCTCCCGTGATCCGCACGAACTGTCCGCGCTCCTGCAGCTCGGGGATGGTCCCGCAGCCGCAGTAGCCCATGCCGGAGCGCAGGCCGCCCATCAGCTGATACACCGTATCGGACAGCGGCCCCTTATAGGGAACGCGGCCCTCGACTCCCTCGGGCACCAGCTTTTTGTTGTCCTCCTGGAAGTAGCGATCCTTACTGCCGTTGGCCATGGCGCCGAGGCTGCCCATGCCGCGGTACACCTTAAACTGGCGGCCCTGATAGATTTCCGAATCGCCGGGCGACTCCTCGCAGCCGGCCACCAGCGAGCCGACCATAACGACGTCCGCGCCCGCGGCAATCGCCTTGACCAGATCACCGGAATACTTGATGCCGCCGTCGGCAATGACCGGGATTCCGTGCTTGGAGGCCTCGCAGGCCGCGTCGTAAATTGCCGTGATCTGCGGTACGCCGATACCGGCCACCACGCGGGTCGTACAGATGGAGCCGGGGCCGATACCGACCTTGACGGCGTCCGCACCCGCGTCGATCAGCGCCTTGGCGGCCTCCGCCGTCGCAATGTTGCCGGCAATCAGCGAAATCTGCGGGTAGGCCGCCTTGACCTTAGCCACGGATTTCAGGATATTCTGACTGTGTCCGTGGGCGGAATCCAGCACCAGCGCGTCCACCTGCGCCTCCACCAGGGCTGCGGCGCGGTCGAGCACGTCCGCCGTGGCCCCGATGGCCGCGGCGCACAGCAGGCGTCCGCGGGAATCCCGCGCCGAATGCGGGTATTTGACGGCCTTTTCGATGTCCTTGATGGTAATCAGGCCCTTGAGCATGCCGTTTTTGTCCACGATCGGCAGCTTTTCGATGCGGTGCTGGCGCAGAATCTCCTGCGCCTGCTCCATCGTGGTCCCCACTGGGGCGGTCACCAGATGATCCTTCGTCATGACGTTTTCGATGCGCTGGCTGTAATCGGTCAGGAAGCGCATGTCACGGTTGGTCAGAATGCCGACCAGCTTGCCGTCGCGGCAGATCGGGACGCCGGAGATGCGGTATTTACCCATCAGCTCATTGGCATCCGACACCAGGTGATCGGGGGACAGGAAAAACGGATCGACGATGACGCCGTTTTCCGAGCGCTTGACGCGATCCACCTGATCGGCCTGCTCCTCAATCGGCATATTCTTATGAATGACGCCGATACCGCCCTCACGGGAGATGGCAATGGCCATTTTGGCCTCCGTGACCGTGTCCATGGCCGCCGTCATCAGCGGCGTATGCAGCCGAATGGAGCGGGTCAAATTCGTTTCCACGGAAATGTCCTTCGGCAGCACATCCGACTCGGCCGGAATCAGCAGCACATCGTCGAAGGTCAATCCCTCCTTGTAAAACTTGTAGCTTGCTTCGGGGTTCACCATCAGCCTGTCCTCCTTCAAAATATATAACGAAATCCCGCCGGCACAAAACAGCTTCTGTACAGGCGGGATTCGGCCTTGTCTTATTCTTCCGTGCTGCCTTCCTCGGCGGGAGCCTCTTTTTCGGTCTCCGCTCCGCCGCAGCCGCAGCCGCAATGGCAGTCGTCATCGGACCAGTCGCACTCAAAATTCTCATCGCAGCCGCAAAGCGCACGCCGTTTTGCGCGCAGCACAAGGACGGCAATCGTCGTACCCGCGGCAACCGCTGCCGCAACCGCAGCCACTAAAAACCACTTACAGCTTTTTTTGTTCATCGTTATGCCTCCCGTTTTCCGTATACACGGCCTTTTTGCAAAATCCGACCGATGTCCGGAGTGCATACCCGGATGCCTATCGGTTACCTTATAGTATATAAGAGAGTCCCGGATTTGTCAAGTGTTTTTCCGACGGTTTCTCCCCCGTTTCCGTGCGCCGGCAGGGCTCACGACACCTCAAAGCCGAACACGCGGAATTCCGGGCTGCCGTAGGCTTCCGGCGGAATCAGGCAACTTCCGGCGGGATCGGGCGGGATCAGGCCGCTCACAGAAACACGCGGTGTTCTCCGTCGTACAGCTCCAGCCGCCGCACACGCGGCAGCAGGGATTCCGCGCCCGCAAAGGCACGCAGCGCCTCGCACAGCAGCGACGGGTTGACCGTAGCGGCGCTGCTGCAGGGCAGCGTCACCTCCAGCGCACAGCCCTCCCCGGTCGGGGTCAGCACCGTGTCCTCCAGAGAGGCCTTCAGGTCCAGCTCCCGGACGACGCCCTTTTTCCCCGTTTTCTGCACGGGGATCGACGGCTGCTCCAGAAACGCCCGCACCGTTTCGGGCGGCAGAGACAGCGCGATGCGGTAGCGCGCAAAGCCGAGGTCGCCGGCCTTGCACACGGCCGGAGCCGCCCCCGTAAAGCGCAGTCCCTCCGGCATCACGGCGTTCAGCCGTGCGCACAGCTCGGAGGCCTCCATCGGCTCCGTCAGGCGCAGATCCATCCGCTCGCTGTCGCTCTCCACCCCGAGGGACAGGGGCGCGGCAAAGGTGATGTACGGATGGCGGTTAAAGCCCTCGGTATACCACAGCGGGATATGCGCCCGCCGCAGGGCCCGCGTCATGGTGCGGTTCAGATCCAGATGGGAGATATAGCGGGCCCGTCCGGTTTTGGAAAACCGCAGGCGCACCGTATTAAACGTCTCGCCGCTCAACGCACACACCCGCCTTCCACACCGAAGCACCGCAGCCGGAGCATTTCTGCCGGCAATGCGGTGTCGTCACGCTCTCATGGGCCAGTCGGTTTTCCCGCAGGAAGAACTCCTTGGTCACGCCATAATCCAGGTGATCCCACGGCAGCACCTCCTCGAACGGGCGTCGGCGGTTGGCATAAAACGCGGGATCCAGGCCGCAGTCGGCAAAGGTGCGCATCCACAGGTCGAAGTCAAAGTGCTCCGACCAGGCATCCAGATGGCTCCCGCGGCGGCACAGCAGTTCCAGAAGCCGGCCGAGCCGCCGGTCTCCGCGCGCCAGCACGCCCTCCATGAAGCTGGTTTGGGCATCGTGCCAGCTCAGGGAGATTTTCCGTGTGGTCACGCACTCCGTCAGATGCTTCTGCTTCTCGTGCAGCTGCTCGATGGTGTCCTGCGGCTCCCACTGGAACGGCGTAAACGGCTTCGGCACAAAGCAGGAGGCACTGATCGACACATTGACGCCCTTCCCCCTGGCACGGTTCGGCGTCCGGTAGTAGCAGTCCACCACCTTCTGTCCGAGGGCGGCGATGCCCTCGATGTCCTCCATCGTCTCCGTCGGCAGTCCCATCATGAAGTACAGCTTGACCGACGACCAGCCGCCTGCGAACGCCTTGCCCGTCGTGCGCATGATCTCCTCCTCGGTCACGTTCTTATTGATGGCGTCCCGCAGGCGCTGCGTGCCCGCCTCCGGCGCAAAGGTCAGTCCGCTGCGGCGCAGCACGTTGAGCTGGTTGGCCAGCTCCTCCGAAAAGCCGTCCACCCGCAGCGACGGCAACGAGATATTCGTCTGCTCCTTCTCGGTCCAGGACAGCAGCTTCGGCAGCAGCTCCTCCAGCCTGGTATAGTCGCTCGTGGACAGCGAGGAAAGCGAAAACTCCTCGTAGCCCGTGGAATCGCAGAGTGCGCGGCTCTGTCGGTTGACGGTATCGGGGCTCTTTTCCCGCACGGGCCGGTAGATGAAGCCCGCCTGACAGAAGCGGCAGCCGCGGATGCAGCCGCGGAAGATTTCGCTGACCGCGCGGTCATGCACGATTTCGGCAAATGGCACGACAAAATATTCGGGGTAATAGACGCTGTCCAGATCGCGGATAATCCGCTTGCGGACGGTGGCCGGGATGCCGGATTGCGGCGTGACGGCCGCCACCGTCCCGTCCCCGTGATAGGTCACCTCGTACAGAGAGGGCACGTAGACACCCTCAATCTGCGCCGCCTCGCGGAGAAAGGCCTGCTTATCGTAATGGCCGGAATCCCGATGGCGCTGGTACAGCCGCATGACCTCGAGATCGACCTCCTCCCCCTCACCGAGGAAGAACAGGTCAAAGAAATCGCACAGCGGCTCCGGATTGCAGACGCAGGGGCCTCCCGCCACCACCAGCGGCCAGGATTCGTCCCGTTCCTCCGCCCGCAGCGGAATCCCGGCCAGCTCCAGCATGCTGAGCACAGTGGTATAGCTCATTTCGTACTGCAGCGTAAAGCCGACAAAGTCAAAATCCGTCAGCGGGTCGCGGCTTTCCAGCGCGAACAGCGGGATGCCCGCCTCCCGCATTTTCTGCTCCATATCTGTATCCGGCGCAAACACCCGCTCGCACCAGATGTCCGGCTCATGGTTGAACTGGGCGTAGAGAATCTTCATGCCGAGGTGCGACATGCCCACCTCATAGAGATCCGGAAAGCAGAAGGCAAACCGGACGGAGACCTCCTCCTTCCGTTTTACCACGCTGTTCAGCTCGCCGCCCGTATACCGCGCCGGCTT
>URYX01000085.1 GCA_900552225.1 uncultured Oscillospiraceae bacterium
GATCCTCCTTGACCGCCGTCATCCGGATAAACCAGGAGTCGCGCGCATAATAAATCAGCGGAGTTTCGCAGCGCCAGCAGTGCGGGTAGCTGTGCTCAAACAGCGGCGCATCGAACAGCAGACCGCGGCTCTCCAGATCCTTCAGAACCTCCTTGTCCGCCTTCTTGCAGAACAGCCCCGGCCACTTGGTCTCCGCCGTCATTTCACCCTTACCGTCCACCAGCTGCACGAACGGCAGTCCGTATTTCCGTCCGACATTGGCATCGTCCTCACCGAAGGCCGGCGCAATGTGCACCACGCCGGTACCGTCCGTCAGCGTCACATAGTCGTCACAGGTGACATACCAGCATTTTTCCTTCGGCTGCACGAAATCAAACAGCGGCTCGTATTCCTTGTATTCCAGATCCTTGCCGACATAGTGCTCTAAAACGGTGTAATCCTCCTTAAGCACCGTGGAGAGCAGCGCCTCGGCCATGTAGTACACATAGTCGCCGTGGCGCACCTTGACATAGCTCTCGTGCGGGTTGACGCAAAGCGCCACGTTGGAGGGCAGTGTCCACGGGGTCGTAGTCCAGGCCAGGAAATAGGCATCCTCACCCTTGACGCGGAAGCGCACAATGGCCGAGCGCTCCTTGACGTCCTTGTAGCCCTGGGCCACCTCCTGAGAGGACAGCGGCGTCCCGCAGCGCGGGCAATATGGCACAATCTTGAAGCCCTTGTACAGCAGCCCCTTTTCTCCGATCTGCTTCAGCGCCCACCATTCCGACTCGATAAAATTGTTGTCATAGGTAATATAGGGATGCTCCATGTCCGCCCAGAAGCCGACCGTGCCGGAGAAATCCTCCCACATTCCCTTATATTTCCAGACGCTCTCCTTGCACTGCTCGATAAACGGCTCCAGCCCGTAGGCCTCAATCTGATCCTTGCCGTTGATACCGATTTTCTTCTCCACTTCCAGCTCCACCGGCAGACCGTGCGTATCCCAGCCGGCCTTACGCGGCACCTGGTAGCCCTTCATGGTGCGATAGCGCGGGATGAGGTCCTTGATGACACGGGTCAGCACATGCCCGATATGCGGCTTGCCGTTGGCTGTCGGAGGGCCGTCGTAGAAAATAAACGGATCGGCCCCCTTGCGCTCCTCCACGCTCTTTTCAAAAATGTGCTCCTTCTCCCAGAACTCCTCCACCGCCTTCTCGCGCTGTGCAAAATTCAGGTCGGAAGGTACCTTATCGTATACCATGAGCCTGTGCCTCCTCTTTCTGAAAAAATCAAAGTGCCCCGTCCCGCAAACAGGACGGAGCACTGCAGTCTCCAACATAACCACCCATTGCGCATACCGACATATGCGTTCCCGGTAACGGCGGGACTCCGTCAAAGCCTACTGTGCGGACACGCGGTTCGGTTTGCGGCTCGGGAGTGATATTCCCCGCCGGATTACTCCCGCCGGGCTCTCACCGTCCCCGGCTCGCTTTGCGTTTCATCTGTCGGCTACTGTCTCCGTCATGGCCTTTCGGATATCGTAGATACAATAGCACAATTTCCGCGGTTTGTCAATCGCTGCCGGCGTTTTTCGCAAAATAATTCTCGGGGACGGCCGCAAGCTGCCATATTCTTTGAGCGTATTCCTCCACGGAGCGATCCGAGGAAAAAATCCCCGCGCTGCACAGATTGCACCATCCCTTGCGGGCGAAGGCGGCGCGGTCGGTATAGTCCCGGCTGATCTGCAGCCGCGTCTTGAGGTACGGGATAAAGTCCAGCAGCAGAAAATAGCGGTCGGCCGGCTGACCGTCCTCGGCATACAGCAGCGAGCGGTAAAGATCCCGGAACATCCCGGTGCCCCCGTCATCGAGCGACCCGTCCACCAGCATTTCCACGGCCGAACGGATCAGCGGATTATTTTCAAAAATCGCCTGCGGGTCGTAGCCCTCCCGTGCCTTGTCCAGCTCCTCCACGGTGCAGCCGAAGATATAGTTGTTCTCCTCCCCCGCGGCCCGTACAATCTCCACGTTGGCCCCGTCCAGCGTCCCCGCCGTGATGGCCCCGTTGAGCATCATCTTCATATTGCCCGTACCGCTGGCCTCCAGTCCCGCCGTGGAAATCTGCGTCGAAATATCCGCCGCCGGTACCAGCCGCTCCGCATAGGATACCCCGTAATTCGGCAAAAACACCACCTGCAGCCGCTCGCTGACCCGTTCGTTTTTCTGAATCAGCGCCGCCGTCTCGTGAATCAGCTTGATGATTGACTTGGCGCGGCGATAGCCGGGAGCCGCCTTGGCGGCAAACAGCACGGTTGTCGGTGTAAAGTCATCAAGCTTGCCATCGTCAATCTGCCGGTACAGGCTCAGCAGCGTCAGCACATTGAGAAACTGCCGCTTATATTCATGCAGCCGCTTGATCTGCACATCGAACATCCGGTGGGTATCCAGCGCAATCCCTTCGGCGTGCTGCACGTACTGCGCCAGTGCCCGCTTGCGCTCCGCCCGGATCTCCGCAAACTGGCGCAGCACCTCCGGATCGTCGGCACAGGGCCGCAGCTGTTCCAGCCGGGGCAGATCGGTGATCCATTCCTCGCTTTGCAGCAGCTCGGTCACCAGCGAGGCCAGCGGCGGATTGGCCAGCGCCAGCCAGCGGCGCTGCGTGATTCCGTTCGTGACGTTCAGAAACTTCTGAGGATACACGGCATACCAGTCCTTCAGCACCTGCTCCCGCAGCAGGCGTGTGTGCAGTTGGGCCACTCCGTTGACCGCGCCCGCGGCATACAGGGCCAGATTGGCCATATACACCGTGGAGCCCTGTACGATGCGCAGCCGTTCCGTCTGCTGCTGCGGAATATCGAGCCGTTTCCCGAATTCCTCCTGCAGTGTCTGATCCAGCCGGCGGATGATGTCGGCAATCTCCGGCAGCAGTGCCGCTATCATGGGAAGCTCCCAGCGCTCCATGGCCTCCTGCATCACCGTGTGATTGGTGTAGCGGAACATGCAGCGGCAGACCTCCAAAGCCTGCCCGAAGGGCACCCCCTCTGCACTCAGCAGCCGTATCCATTCCGGAATGGCAATCACCGGATGTGTATCGTTCAGCTGAATGCAGAGTTCCTCCAGATGCGAAAAATCCGTACCGAATTTTTGCTTATACCGGGACAGAATATCCTGCAGCGATGCACTGCAGAAAAAGTACTGCTGCCGCAGCCGGAGCTGCTTGCCTTTTTCGGTATTGTCGTTCGGATAGAGCACGCGGGAGATATCCTCCGCGCGGTTCTTCTGCCGCACCGCCCGGTCATACTGCTGCGCATCAAACTGCGGAAAATCGAATGCCTCCGGCGACTCCGCCTGCCACAGGCGCAGCGTGTTGATGTGCGGCGTGCGGTAGCCGATGACCGGCATGTCATACGGAACCGCCAGCACCGTTTCATCCGCAAAGTGTACCTCGCGCACCTCTCCGTCGCAGCGTACCGACCAGGGATCGCCGTAGCGCGTCCAGTCGTCCGCTCTCTCCTTTTGAAATCCGTTTTCGATGGTCTGGCGGAAAATACCGTAGCGGTAGCGGATGCCGTATCCGTCCAGCGGCAGATTCCTCGTCGCCGCACTCTCCAGGAAGCAGGCTGCCAGACGGCCGAGCCCCCCGTTGCCAAGCGCGGCATCCTCAATGTCCTCAAGCACCGCCAGCGATGTTCCCGCCTGCTGCAGCAGCTGCTCGGTTTCCCCGAGAATCCCAAGCGACAGCAAATTGTTATAGATGGCGCGTCCCACCAGATATTCCGCGGAAAAATAGCAGGCACGGCGCGTCGATGCGTGTGCCCTTTGGCTCTCCATCCATCGGTCGGCCACCGCCTCCATCACGGCCTGTGACAGGGCATTGTGCAGCTGCGGCGGCGTCAGCGCGGACAGCTCACGGTGGTATTGCGTTTTGGCATAGCGTGCAGCGGCCTGTAAAACTGCGGATGCATTCATACGCTCCACTCCTCTCCTGCTTCCATTTTTCGCCGCCTCCCCGCAGAATATGCGCCGGATAAGAAAAAAGCCCCTTTTCCCGTTCTTAGGAAAAGGGGCTTGGGACATATCGGATCGGTATGGCCTCCGTGCGTCTTAACCGCCGAGGTAGGCCTTTTTGATGGCTTCGCTGGAGGCCAGCTCCTTGCCGGTACCGCTCAGCGCAATCCGCCCGGACTCCAGCACATACGCACGGTCCGCAATCTGCAGTGCCATCTCGGCGTTCTGCTCCACCAAAAGGATGGTCGTTCCCGCCTTGTGCAGCTCCAGAATAATGTCGAAAATCTGCTGCACCAGAATCGGGGACAGTCCCATCGACGGCTCATCCAGCATGAGCAGCTTCGGGCGGCTCATCAGCGCCCGCCCGATGGCCAGCATCTGCTGCTCACCGCCGGACAGCGTTCCCGCAATCTGATTCTTGCGGTGCTTCAGCCGTGGAAACCGGGAAAATACATCCTCAATGCCCTCCTTGGTATAGGAAGGATCGGTATAGGCGCCCATTTCCAGGTTTTCCTGCACCGTCATCTGCAGAAAAATGCGGCGTCCCTCGGGAACATGCGCCAGTCCCTTCGGCACCAGGCGATAGGGCTCTGTGTGAGAAATATCCTCGTCCATGAAACGGATGCTGCCCGTATGGGAGTGCAGCATACCGGAAACGGTTTTCAGTGTGGTGGACTTTCCGGCGCCGTTGGCTCCGATCAAAGCCACGATTTCTCCGGCGGAGACCGAAAAGGATACATCCTTGAGCGCATGAATTTTTCCGTAATACACATTCAGGTTCTCAGCGCTTAACATTCCGGTGCCTCCTTTTTCTTTCCGAGATAGGCCTCAATCACGACGGGGTTGGACTTGATATCATCCGGCGAGCCCTTGGCAATGACCTTTCCGTGATCCAGCACACAGATTCCCTCGCAGATGTTCATGACCAGGTTCATATCATGCTCAATCAGCATAACGGCAATGTGGAAGGTGTCGCGGATGCGGAGGATGGTATTCATCAGATCGGCCGTTTCCGAGGGGTTCATACCGGCCGCCGGCTCATCGAGCAGCAAAATACCGGGGTTGGTCGCAAGCGCCCGCACAATCTCCAGGCGGCGCTGTGCCCCGTAGGGCAGCGACCCGGCGGGCTCCTCCGCCATGCCGGACATCTGGAAGAAGTCGAGCAGCTCCAGCGCGCGCTCCGTGGAGGCCTTTTCCGCCTTGGCATAGCCGAATCCGTGGGTCAGCGAAGCGAAAAAGCCCTCGCGGATGGAATTGTGCATGCCGACCTTGACGTTGTCGAGCACCGACATATTGGAAAACAGCCGAATGTTCTGGAAGGTACGGGCAATGCCCATACGGTTGACCTGCGCCGTGCTCTTTCCGGCCGTGGAATAGCCGTCCAGCATGATGGTGCCGCGCGTCGGCTGGTATACGTTCGTCAGCAGGTTGAACACCGTCGTCTTACCGGCGCCGTTCGGGCCGATCAGACCGGCAATCTCCGTGCGCCCGATCAGCAGCGAAAAATCGTTCACGGCCGTCAGTCCGCCGAAGTCGATGCCGAGGTGGCTTACCTCCAGAATCGGCGTTTTGTCCACGTCCCGTTCCGGCACAAGAGCCCGGCTCGGATACGGAACCAAATGTGTCTTTTCCCGGTTACTCATGGCTCTCCGCCTCCTTTTCCTCCGCCTTCTGCTTCCGGAAAATCGCCCGGAAGACCCGGCGCATATTCCAGCGTCCCTTCATTTCGGCAAATGTGGGATTGGCGTTCAGCAGCATGATTACGATCAGCAGCACCGAATAGATCAGCATCCGGTAGTCGCTGAGCGAGCGGAGCATCTCCGGCAGGGCCCGCAGGATAATCGCGGCAAACACGGAGCCGCGGATACTGCCCATTCCTCCGAGCACCACAATCACGAGAATTTCAATGGACATATTGTAGTCGAAATCCGCCGCCTTGACGTTGGCAAAGCAGTGACCGTACAGCACACCCGCCGCCCCCGCGAAAAAGGCCGCCATCACAAATACCAGCAGCTTATAATAGGTGATGTTGATGCCGGTGCTCTCCGCGGCAATCCGGTTGTCGCGGATGGCCATGATGGCCCGGCCCTGCTTGGAGCGGCAGAAATTCATCATCAGAATCACCGTGATGAAAATCAGCACCACAGCAAACGGCAGCAAATCCTTCGGGCTGGAATAGATGGAACGCGTGTTGAGACCGAGGGCCCCACCCGTTACCCCGAGGTTTGTGATAATATTCTTAATAATCTCTCCGCAGGCCAGCGTCACGATGGCCAGATAATCGCCCTTCAGCCGAAGCACGGGCATTCCGACCAGGAATCCGACAACGGCCGCGGCAATACCGCCGATCAGCATGGCGGCCGGAAGCCGCACAAGCAGCGGCAGCACCTCCTGCGTTGCGATGGAGAACAGACAGCCGGAAAACAGTCCCACCGACATAAATCCGGCATGGCCGAGGGATAGCTCTCCCAAAAATCCGACCACAAGGTTCAGTGAAACCGCCATCACAATGTAGCAGGCCAGAGGAATCAGCATGTTGGTCAGCTGCCGGCTGGCCATGCCGCCGTATACCAGAATACACATGGCGACGCAGAGTGCGGCAATAATGCACAGCGTCACCACATTTTTGGAAAGCACGCGCTTATGGATCGTTTCTTTTCCCATACGGTTACACCTTCTCACTGATCTTATGTCCGAGCAGTCCGGTCGGCTTGACCACGAGGATCAGCACCAGCACACCGAATACAATGGCATCTGCCCACAGGGTGGAAATGTACGTCTTGGAAAGCTGCTCGATCAGACCGAGCAAAATGCCGCCGAGCATCGCCCCGGGAATCGAGCCGATTCCGCCGAACACAGCCGCGGTAAACGCTTTGATACCGGGCATGGAGCCCGTCGTCGGCGTGATGTAGGTATACGCCGCGCCGTAGAATACACTGGCTACCGCCGCCAGAGCGGAGCCGATGGCGAAGGTAATCGAAATGGTCTTGTTCACGCTGATACCCATCAGCTCGGCCGCTTCCTTATCCTCCGAAACCGCGCGCATCGCCTTGCCCATTTTGGTCTTGTTGATAAACAGGGTCAGTGCGATCATAATCACGGCCGTCACCGCCAGCGTGGCCAGCGTAATCCCGTCAACGGTCACGCCGCGGATCTCAAAGGAGGGCAGCGACAGAATGGTCGGAAAGCTCTGCTGCTCCGACCCGAAGATCAGCAGGGCGAGATTCTGCAGCAGATAGCTGACGCCGATGGCCGTGATCAGCACAGCCAGCGCCGGAGCCTTCCGCAGA